>NZ_JBFULC010000065.1:0-21364 GCF_056400525.1 Stenotrophomonas sp. P5_A9 | reverse complement strand
GCCCTGCACCCTCCCCTGCGCTTCGGTTACTTGTTGCTGCATTTGCTCCAATTTTGCCTTGTGCGCTGCCGATTCTGCCGGCGTCAGCTTGCGGCCGTTGTTGATCGCAGGCTTCGGTACATCGGACCACAGCTTTTCCCAGGTAAAGTCGGCAAGCGAACTCATCGATAGTCCGTCCGGGACCAGTTCGAGTCCATTCAAACCAAGGGCTGCCAGTTTCGGTCGCAGTGCTTCGGCCTTAACCACACGATTGACCGAGGCAGTTTCTTTGGCGCCGATAATGCTGTCACTGTTGCAGGCTACATTCCATGCCTGTCGCATCGTATGGCTGCTCGCACTTTGCCAATCGGTGGGCTGGAGATCAATGATCGCCGGATCCTGTTTCATGGACTTTGTGCCGCTGGCCACCCGGAATTCCACCGAATCCGGCGTGTCCAACATGCCGGTTGAATCAGCCTTGTGCTTGGGCGCGCCACGGCCGCGTTTGCTCGGCTTGGGGCATTTGAACTGGAGTTGATATTCCAACCATAGGGGTTGGTCGATCGCTTCATAGACCATTGTCAGATCAATCTGACGGATCCGGTTTGGGCCAGGATTCGTGACATCATCGACCGGCGTGTGGTCGGTCGCCGCGTCATTGGCGTACACATTGACACGCTTTCCGGCTGCACCCTGCATATCGATCAGAAACTCGCTGGCCCCGACTTGCGCCGCGATAGCCATGATGCCCGCGCCGATTACGAGTTTTGTGATTTGCCGTGTCATGAGCGCTTCCTTGTCCGTTTTACCAACTCGCGCTCTACCGCGCACGTACGCTACGCAAGCTTCGGAGCTTCTGCCGGAACCAGGCGCTTCCTGGTCGATCGTGCTGCAGCGATGCTAAGCATCGGCAATGGCTCTGGCAACCCCCGCCCCCCTCCAGCGCCTGCGCCGCGACCAGGGTTTCGCCGATGGATTCTGTTGCCTTGGCTGCCATGCCGGCAGGAAGGCCGCCGGGTAGTTCGATGGCGTTGCTGTAGCTGGATGCCAGCACCAGCCCAAATCCGGTGATGCCCAGGCCCGTACCCAAGTCGTAGCGGGTGGCTTCCAGTGCCTTGGCTGCCCCGGCTTTCTCTTCAGGTGCACTGCCCATGATCGCAATGGACGACGCAGTCAGGCCGATGCTCAATGAGATGCCCAGCGCAGCCAGCAGAACAATCACCCACTGGCCTCCCTGGACAAGCAGTCGGCCAAGTTCCGCAATTCATGGCGCCAAATTGCGCGGTCCACGGTCAGCTAGGACGAAACGGTTGCGATAGGGCCAAAGGGAGAGGCAGCGCCGGGTGTTGCGTTTAGGCATAGGTGCGCACGCAACACTTGGGTGCATGCGTAGCACGCAACGGACTTCACGCTTTTCCAGGAGGAAATTCCTGCGATTTCAGGCGTTCTGCGTGCGCAACGCGATGGATTTGTACCAAGAATGCGAAATGGTAGAGGGCTCGTCCTTCAGCCTTAGAATTCGCGGAGCGCCCAGGTGCACAAGCTTGCGCACGACGCGCCACAACACAACCTTAGGCTACGCCAGCTAACGCGCTCTTGATGGCGCCGCTGACTGCTTCCGCGTTGTCTCCAACTTCTTGACGTTGCCTGTGGGTATCAGAATGGTGGTCTTACGCACTGGGTCCCACAAGGCATAGGTATCACCCAGTCGGCCAATGAGATTGAGATCGCTGAGGGTGTCGCTCTCAATGGTCACGGTTGACAGGTGCTTGGCCTTTCCATCGATGATGGCACGCGCGCGTTCGCTTCCTAGCCAGCTTGACGCGATCGATACATAGACCAACATCGATACGCTGTACACCAGCCACGGTGACTTCTTGACGGCACCAGGCACGACCGGGGATAGCGTCACCACCAGCAGACATCCAATCGTCAACAGGATGCCAATCAGCAAAACCCACGCGCCGGCCCACCAGATGATCGCGCCCAGGCCAGCGAAGAAAAGAACCGGCGCGAGCCACGAGAGTCGATTGCGCATTGTGGTGGTGCCGGTGAGCTTGACCTCCAGCCAGCCCCCAAACAACAGGGCAACCAGCATCAAACCCAGCACCGTGCCGATACTTGTGAGCCCGGTCAGCGCCAGTTCGCCTACTGCAACGAACTGGAACGGGTCCAGGCCGAATTGACTCCAGTACGCCCGCAGATACAGCGCGCCTTGAATCAGACCAAAGGTCACGCATGCCGATCCCCAGCCCGCCACATCGGCAAGGGACAATTCCTTGTGTACGCGCTCCACTTACTCTCCTTCTTGCCAGGCCAAACGACCTCGCGCTGCAGAGGGCATTAATGTGACGCATCACGGGCGAGGCCGTTGCGCCACTGTGATATGCCCCCGTCGCATCACTCTAGCCAAGCCCGTCCCAAGTGCACAAGGCTCCTCCCCTGCTCACCCCATCAGCTCCTGCGCATCAGGATCATCTTCTCCTGCGACATGTCCCGCATGGTGTACGGAATGCCGCCGGTGCCGTAGCCCGACTCCCTGCGCCCTGCAAACGGCATCCAATCGGTGCGGAACGCAGTCGGGTCGTTGATCATCACGGCTGAGGCATCCAGCCGGTTGGCGGCGCGCATGGCGATGTCGATGTCCTGCGCGAAGACGCTGGCCTGGAACGCGGTCGGCAAGGAGTTTGCGCGCGCGATCGCTTCGTCCAACTCGGCATAGCGATACACCGCCACCACCGGCCCGAAGACTTCCTGCGTGGTCACCCGTGCGTCGCTGGCCGGGTCGAGCAGCACGGTGGGCTGCAGCGTGGTCTCGGAGAGGCGCTTGCCGCCGGTGGCAAGCTTCGCGCCGCCGCGTACCGCCTCGTCAATCCAGTCGGCGACGCGGTCAGCCTCGCGCGGCAGGATCAGCGGGCCCACGTCGGTGTCCTGCAGGGTCGGGTCGCCGGTACGCAGCCGTTCTACCCGGGCGATGAGGGCCTGGGTGAAATCGTCGGCAATGGCGTTGTGGACGAAGATGCGCTGGGTGGACACGCACACCTGGCCGGCGTGGTAATAGCCGCCCTTGACGATCGGTTCAATGATCCTGGCCAGGTCGGCGCTGCGGTCGACAATGGCGGGCGCAACGCCGCCGTGCTCCAGCGCCGAACGTGCGCCGTGTGCGAGCTTGGCATGCAACGACCACCCTACCCTCGCCGAGCCGATGAAGCTCAGGAAGCCAATGCGTTTGTCGGTGGCCAGGGCCTCGGCCAAATCGTTGCCCTCCGGGATGAAGCTCTGGCACCACGGTTCGGGCAGCCCTGCCTCGTGCGCCATCGCCACGAACTCCAGGCAGGACAGTGGCGTTGCCGAAGCGGGCTTGATGATGACCGGGCAACCGACTGCGATGGCCGGGGCAACCTGGTGGACGATCAGGTTCAGCGGGTGATTGAACGCGGAGATCGCCGCGACGATGCCGATCGGCTCCCGGGTGGTGAATGCCCAGCGTCCCTCCGATGCGGCCGACAGCCCCATCGGGATCTCGCGACCGGCGAAGTTGCGTAGTTCGTCCGCGGCGTTGTGGACACCATCGATGGCGCGCGTGGTCTCGACGATGGCATCCGGCAACGGCTTGCCGCCCTCGCGTGCAATCTGCAGGGCGAGATGGTCGCGCCTGGCCTCCATCAAGGCGGCAAGCCTGCGCAGGATCGCGATGCGCTCGTGCGGCTTGAGCCAGCCGTCACGGTCCTTGAACACCCGCTCGGCGGCGCTGAGCTTGTGCTCC
This sequence comes from Stenotrophomonas sp. P5_A9, assembly GCF_056400525.1. Lineage (NCBI taxonomy): Bacteria > Pseudomonadati > Pseudomonadota > Gammaproteobacteria > Lysobacterales > Lysobacteraceae > Stenotrophomonas > Stenotrophomonas sp. P5_A9. The sequence continues at coordinate 17,619 of NZ_JBFULC010000065.1, read as the reverse complement.
AGGGCTGCGGCAGTGTCGAAACCGATGTCGGTGATCGGTGTGCGGTCAAACGCCTGGACGACGGTCAACATCCTGGACTCCTTTTTTCCAACGGTATGCGGTGGCGACTATTCGCAGCTCACGTCCGGCGTGCGGTTGCGCAGTTCATCCACCAGCACGCGGGTGTTTTCGGAATAGTCGATCGGTACATCCAGCAGGTGCACGCCACCGCCCGCGAAGGCCGCCTCGATCATGGGCGCCAGTTCGTCGACGGCCGTCACCCGGCTCCCCTTCGCGCCGTAGGCCTCGGCATATTTCACGAAATCGGGATTGCCAAAGCGCATGCCGAAATCCTCGAAGCCATCCACTGCCTGCTTCCAGCGGATCATGCCGTAGGCACTGTCGTTGAGGATCACCACGACCAGGTTCAGTCCCAGCCGCACGGCGGTTTCCATCTCCTGCGAGTTCATCATGAAGCCGCCGTCGCCGCACACGGCCATGACGCGGCGCTGTGGGTACAGCATCGCCGCCATCATGGCGGACGGCAGGCCGGCGCCCATCGTGGCGAGCGCATTGTCGAGCAGCAGTGTGTTGGCCACGTGCGTGCGGTAGTTGCGGGCGAACCAGATCTTGTACATGCCGTTGTCGAGGCAAACGATGCCATCGTCTGGCATGGCCTGGCGCACGTCATGCACCAGCCGTTGCGGCGTGACCGGGAAGCGGTCCTCCTCCGCGCGGTCGTTGAGCCGGGCGAGGATCTTCTGGCGCAGGTCGATCATGCCCTCGTCGGCGGACAGGCGGCCTTCGAGCCGCCCGGCCAGGGCGTCAACCGAGGCGCCGATATCGCCCAGCACCTCGATATCGGGGTGGTAGACCTGCTCGACCGTGGCGGACTGGAAGCTGACATGGATCACCTTCGGCCCGCCGCTGCTCTTCATCAGGAACGGCGGCTTTTCGACGGTGTCATGGCCGATGGCGATGATCAGGTCGGCGCGGGCAATGGCCTCGTGCACATAGTCGCCCTCGGAGAGTGCGGCCGTTCCCATGTACAGGTTGGAGCCGCCGGTGACGGCGCCCTTGCCCATCTGCGTGTTGAAAAACGGCAGGCGCGTGCGCGCCACGAATGCGGACAGCGCCTCGGTGAGCCATGGCCGGCTTGCGGCTGCGCCGATCATCACCAGCGGCCGTTTGGCCGCGAGGATGGCCGCTTCTGCCCGGTCCAGTGCGGCAGGCGGCGCGAGGGGACGATCCAGCGGGTGGACCGGAATGACCGGAACATCCTCCACTTCCTCGCCCGCGACATCCTCCGGCAGCTCCAGGTGCACCGGCCCGGGGCGTTCTTCCATCGCCACGCGGAAGGCATCACGCACCATCGCGGGAATGGCCGCCGGGCTGACGATCTGGCGTGTCATTTTCGTGAGCGGCTTCATCGACGCCACGATATCCACGATCTGGAAGCGGGCCTGCTTGGCGCTCATCACCGCCTTCTGGCCGGTGATGAGAATCATCGGCCACGCGCCCAGATGGGCATACGCCGCACCGGTGGAGAAATTCAGTGCGCCCGGACCGAGCGTGGCCAGGCATACGCCGGGCCTGCCGGTGAGCCGGCCGTGGGTGGCGGCCATGAAGGCGGCCGCCTGCTCGTGGCGGGTGAGGACCAGTTCGATGCCCGAGTTCCGGAGCGATTCCAGAAAATCCAGGTTCTCCTCGCCCGGTACGCCAAAGATGCGGTCTACGCCTTCGTTCTCCAGCGCCTTGACCAGTAGATCCGAGCCCTTCTGCATCGCGTCGATCCTTGTGGTGAGGATGGGGTCACTATACTCCGGGGGGAATCGCCTCCCGTGTGTGCCGATGCCGCGCCTGCCCGACAGGTCTGCGCGATACTGTGCGCCGTTCTTCGTTGGGGTTGGTATGAACAGGGATGTTGAAGCATGTTGAACCTACGGCTGGCGCAGCGCTGGGAGCGTCTGGGTAAACGCGATACCGAGGTCGGCGTGATGCTGCTGTTCGCGCTGCTTGCCGCGCTGTTTGCCTGGGGCGCCCATGCCATGGCCTATCCGGAGCACGGCTGTGTGCGGATGGGCAAGGGCAACAGTGGCCCGCTCGAGTGCGACCCGCGCCGACTGCTCGACAATGCGCGCGTGCTGCTGTTGCTCGGCGCGCTCAGCACCCTCCCCCTCTTCTACATCCTGGGGACGTGGATCAAAGACATGGCGCGGCCATTGATGCTGGAAAATGAACGGCACGACGGCTGACAGCCGATACGAACGTCGGCCCCTGCGCCTGCGGACTGTGTCAAGGTGCAGCTCGGTCGACATCGCCCGTTGCTGTCGTCGCCATTTTCGTCCTGGCATGAGGCACATCCGCCAATGACCCCGCTCACCACCCTGGCGTTCGCCGCACAGTCGATAACGGTCGGGATCACGGCACTGACGATGGCGCTGGCGCTCCGTGCCGGTACCCGCACCAGTCACCTGCTCGCTGCGTTCTTCGGGACGCTGGGTCTGTCGATGTTCGCCAGTGCCGTGCTCACTGGCTGGCAGGCGTGGCTGCCGGTCCCCGCCGTTGCCTGGCTGCAGGTGATCAACGTCGTTCCGGTCTATCTGACCGGTCCACTGCTGTACGCCTACGCGTCGAGCCTGCTGCCCGGGGTTGCCACCCGACCGAAGGCTTGGGCGGGCTGGCATTTTCTGCCGTCCGCGCTGGTCGCTGTTTTCATGCTTGCGCTGGCGGTCTGGCCGGCGCTCGTCGCGTCGGGTCCGGGTGCGGCAATGCTCCAGGTGATCGTCCATGCCTGGGTGGCTATTACGGTGCCCTACCTCGCCCTCTCCGCCTGGYGGCTGCGTGACGCGCCGCGCCGCCTCGAAGAGGTTTCCGCCGATGAGGCGAGCCTGCGGATCGCCTGGCTTCGCCATCTGATCACGGTGATTGCCGTGCTGTGGCTTATCGTGGGCCTCGAGCGGATCAGCGTGGAAGTCAGCGCCAGAACCTGGCACTGGCCCGGCGCGGTACTCGCCGTGGTCATGATGGTGGTCACCTACCTGCTCGCATGGGGCGGGCTGCGCCTCGGCGTGCTGATGCCGGCAGACTTGCTCGATGAACAGGCGACACCGGCAGAATCGGCCGATCCCGCCGCTCGCTATGCGCGCTCGGGCCTGAGCGAGCCCGAACGCGCGCAGATCGCCGCCGACCTCGGCGCGCTGATGCGACAGCACGGCCTGCACCGTGATAGTGAGCTCGACCTGGGGCGGCTCAGTGAACGCAGCGGCTGGTCGCCCAACTACATCTCCCAGGCATTGAACCAGCAGCTTGGGCAGAATTTCTTCGAGTTCGTCAACGGCTTCCGGATCGCCGATGCCGAGCACTGCCTGGCCGATCCCGGTGATCCGCGCTCCGTTCTGGATATCGCCCTGGCCTGCGGCTTTGGCAGCAAGTCGACCTTCAATACGGTCTTCAAACGCATGACCGGCCTGACCCCTACCGCGTTCCGGCGCCGTGCGTTGACGTCCGATCCGGCCGGATTGAACGGCCCGGCCGTCTGATCCCACCGGCTCGGGCGCCGCCAGCCCGATGCACTGCGAGCCTGCGGCCTCGGTCGGCACAACCCGTGCCTGCGTCGAGGGAATCCCATGCACAAGCTTGCTGTCCTGTTGTTGCTGTTCGTCAGCGTGACCGCCAATGCGGCGGCGGCGCGCGAGGATCACGTGCTGCTGCAAGGCAATATCGCCGGCAAGCAAATCGTCAAGGCCGCAGCTGCCGGCCGGACAGAGGTCGAGTACCGCTACAACGACCGCGGCCGCGGGGACGACATAAAGGCGCAGTGGCGCCTGGACGGCAACGGGCTGTTGATCGACTACCAGGCCCAGGGCAACAACTACACCAAGGCCAAGGTCAGCGAGACGTTCTCGCTGCGGGACGGCCGGGCACGCTGGAAAAATGCCAGCGAACAAGGCGACCGGGCGCTGACCGCGCCCGCTTTCTTCCTGCCGATCTCGGCCCCGCCGGAGATCCAGGGCGTGCTGCTCCGCGCCTTGCTGAAGGCGCCAGGGCAGCGCCTGGCGCTGTTGCCATCGGGTGAGGCGCGCGTGGAACGCGTCGGCACGCTGCAACTCCAAAGCCAGGCTGGCCTCGTCGAGCTGACCCATTACCGCATCAGCGGACTGGGCTTCACCCCCGCCTCGGTATGGCTGCATGCCGATGGTCGCACGGCGGCGATCACCTATGCATCGGGCTGGGTCGCCATCCTGCCGGCGGCGCTCAAAGCCAGCCTGCCCCAGATCGTCGCCGCCCAGGAGCGCGCCGATGCGGAATGGTCGGCAACGCTGGCGCGCGATCTTACGCACCAGCCGAAGGGGCCGCTGCTGATCCGCAACGCGCGCGTATTCGACCCGCGCGATCTCACCGCCACGGCGGGCACCAGCGTGCTGGTGGACGGCGAGCGCATCATCCGGGTGGCCGCCGACGGACGGATAGACGCGCCCGCCAACGCCGAGGTCATCGACGCGCACGGACGGTTCCTGCTGCCGGGCCTGTGGGACGTGCACAAGCACTACGCCGAAGCCGATGGCCCTCTCGATATCGCCGCGGGCATCACCAGCAGCCGCGACCTGGCCAACAACACCGACAACTTCATCGAGCGGGTCATGCGGTTCGATGCCGGCACCGAGATCGGGCCGCGCGTGTCGATGGCCGGCTTCATTGACGGGCCAGGACCGTTTGCCGGGCCGACCAGGATGCTGGTCAATACACCCGAGGAGGCCCGCAAGGCGGTCGACTGGTATGCCGACCATGGCTATGTGCAGATCAAGACCTATTCCTCGCTGAAGCCCGAGCTGTTTCCGGTGATCGCCGACCATGCACACGCACGCGGCCTGCGCGTCAGCGGCCATGTGCCGGCCTTCGTATCGGCGCGACAGTTCGTCGAGGGCGGCACCGACGAGATCCAGCACATCAATTTCATCTTCCTCAATTTCATGTATCCGCGGGTGCAGGAGACGCGCAACATGAAGCGGCTGACGGAGATCGGCGAGCATGCCTACGAGTACACGCCGGACCAGCCGGAGGTTCGCGAGTTCATCGCGTTCCTGAAAGCGCACCACACTGTTGTGGATCCCACCCTCGCCGTCTTCGAGGATTTGTCCGGCGACCCCAACGATCCGGTACCGCCAGGCCTGCGTCCGATCGCCGCCCGGCTGCCGCCCCAGGTGCAGCGCAACTTCGGCTTCGACCCGCTCCCGGTGCCGAAGGGCCAGGAAGCAGCCTATGCCAAGGCATTCCCTGCGTTGATGCGCATGGTCAAGGCCCTCCATGATGGCGGCGTCACGCTGATGCCCGGCACCGATGGGCTGGCCGGCTACCTGTTGCACGCCGAGCTGGAGATCTACGCCCGCGCCGGCATTCCCAATGCGGAAGTGCTGCGCCTGGCGACGCTGACGCCGGCCCAGGTCATGGGCGTGGACAAGGATCGCGGCGTGATCGCGCCAGGCAAGCTGGCCGACATGGTGCTGATCGATGGCGATCCGCTCAACGACATGCGCGATATCCGCAAGGTAGAGCTTGTATTCAAGGGTGGCAAGATCTTCGATCCGGCAGCGATCGAGCAGGCACTCGGTATCCAGCCGCGCAAGCCGGTGCAGGTCCAATGAGCCTCTCCATCGATGCCGCCACGCGCGAGGCGCCTGCCATTGAACCGTCGCGACGGCGCTTTCTTGGTGCCTGCGCACTCGGCAGCGCAGGCGCGCTGCTGTTGCCGACGCGTGCAGGCGCCGCCGCGCCGGCAACAGCCGCCCGCTCGCAGTGGCCTGGCTACCTTCAGGCCACGGTGATCGATACCCTCAACGGTGGCCCGCTCGACCCGCAGGCCGAGGCCGAATATGCACCGTTGGACGCTCGCGTGCTGGCCGACGCAAGGGCCTCGGGACTGACCGCCTGCAACGTAACGGTCAGTGGCGTCGGCAGTTACCTCAACGACTATGCGCTGACGATGCGTGCCATTGCCTACTGGAACGGCGAACTGGCGCGCCATGCCGATGCGCTGCGCCTGGTGCGCACCGGCGCGGACCTTGCCAACGCAAAGCACAGCGGACGGCTCGGCCTGATCTATGGCTTCCAGGATGCGACGCCGTTCGGCGAGGACCTGGAACGCTTCGAGACCTTTTACGGTCTTGGCGTGCGCATCTACCAGCTGACGTACAACCGGCGCAACCTGGTCGGCGACGGCTGCCTGGAGGCCGCCAATGCCGGGCTCAGCCAATTCGGTCGTGAGCTGATCGAGCGGCTCGATGCCGGTCGTGCCTTGATCGATCTCTCACATAGCGGCCAGCGCACCGCACTGGAGGCGATCGCCGCGTCCAGGGGTCCGGTCACCATCAGCCACACCGGCTGCGCCGCCCTCGTCGACCGTCCGCGCAACAAAAGCGACGAGGAGCTGCGCCTGCTCGCCGGCCGTGGCGGCGTGGCGGGCATCTACCTGATGCCCTTCCTGCGCAAGGAGGGACAACCGACGGCGGCGGATCTGATCCGCCATATCGAGCACGCGATCAATGTCTGCGGCGAAGAGCACGTCAGCCTGGGTTCGGACGGCATCATCCCGGCGATCGATCTGACCCCTGAGTACCGCAAGGCCTTCCGCGCATTTGTCGAGGAGCGCGTCAAGCGTGGCATCGCCGCGCCGGGAGAGAGCGCTGAGGTAGTCAATTTCCTGCCCGACCTCAATCAACCCGATCGCTTCGACCGCATTGCGCTCCTGCTGTCCCGGCGTGGGCATCGTGACGCGCGCATCGAGAAGATACTGGGCGGCAACTTCGCGCGGTTGTTCACGGACGTATGCGGGTGACCCGATGTCCGCCCCCTGCCCTGCCCCGCGCGGGGGGCGGCTGTGCACACGAAAACGGCAGGCCGGTGCACCGGCCTGCCGTGACATGGACGTCCAGACCCTTACCGGCAGGCGGTGGCCTGTACCGACCGGCTCAAAGCGTTGCCTGCGCCTGCAGCGTGAACACCCAGCTGTCCGGACGGCTGTCATATGCACCGGGCCGCGCCACGTACTGCACCGACGGCCGCAGGATCAACCACCGCGTGACCTGCACGCCATAGTTCAGCTCGACGAACTGCTCGTTGCTCTGCACGTCCTTGCCGGTCACCTGCTGGTACCGCGCAAGCCGGTCGGAGATGTCCAGCCGGTTCCAGGCCAGGCTCAGCACGTCGTCTTCCCGCGATGCCACCACGCCGCGCCAGCTCACGCCGGCTTCCCACGCGTAACGCATGAGGCCGGTCTTCGCGTCGGCGCGGGTGGCTACGCCGAACACCGACAGGCCACGCACGGTGTCGCCCTCCGGCTTCAACACGCGCTGCGCGACCTGCACGTAGGAGCCACTGCGATGCGACGCCCGTGGCGCGGGGGGATCGCCGATGTCATCCGCATTGGAGGTGTCCAGGTAATAACCGACCTTGTAGGTGCCGCCGTAGTCGTAGCCGGTCTTGCCGTGGCTGTAGCCCACCTCGACGGGCAGGAACAGGCCGGTCTTGCCGCGGTCGGAAACGCGGAAGCCGCTGCCGGCCTGCTTGCGCGTCGGCACGACGTCATAGATGCCGGTCTGTGCATACCAGCCTGACGGGTCGTTCCACTTCACCCGCAGGCCCCACTGGCCGGTCGGATTGTCCAGCCAGCCGGAACTGTAGATCGGGCCCAGCGGATGCCCGCATTGACCATTGTTGTTGAAGTTGCAGGTATACGGCAGGCCGCCGAAGTCATTGCCCATCGAGTAGAAGCCGCCCTTGAGGCTCAGCCGCTTGTCCAGCAGCAGGCGTTCGTAGGACAACTCGTTGAAACGCAGGTTCTGGCCCTGCCCGTAGAAGGCCTGGTTCTGGATGTAGGACCCCGTGGAGCGCTCATTGACCGCATTGCCGAAGCGGTCGGAGGACACTACCCGCAGCGTGCCGTCGAAGCCGAACGCTTTGCCGGTGTCGATCATCGCGCCCAGGTCGATGTGCTCGGCCGTGGACCAGCCCTTGCCCTTGTAGCCGGCGCTGTTGACGCCGCTGGCGATGACGATGCGTGCGCTCGGGGTGATGCCCCGGTCCTGCAGCCACAGTCGGGCCGCCCAGTCCGCGCTCAATGGGGTCTGGGTGATGGTGTCCACCGTCTTGGGCTTGGGCGCATCGGCGTCGGCGGCCCAGGCGGGCAGGCTTGCGGTCAAGGCCACGAGCCCTGCACAGATCATCAAGGAGGTGCGCTTCATGCCGCGGCCCTCCGGTTCCTGCGCGTGCGCCAAGCGCGGCGCACCAGCAGGAGCACGCCCACCAGTACCACTGCGCCCAGGATGAGCAGCGGTAGCCACAGCCGCCCGATCTTGGCCAGCAGCGGCTTTTCGCCCCCGGCGCGGATGAGCGCGACCTGCGCTGCGGTGACCTGGTCACCCGGCCCGAACTGGGTACGCACGTAGGTCGCGACCGCGGCGATGTCGTCATCGCTCAGGGCCTGTACGTAGGAGCCTTGGGAGAAATGCGGCATCAAGGCGTGCTCGCCATTCACGTCGCGGTCGATGCCGCCGATGATGGTCGCCACCAGGTTCTGCGGACGGGTCATGCCCACGGTGGTGTTGTGCACCAACGAGGGGTAAACCCCATCCTTGCTGCCCTCCCCGCGCGAACCATGGCAGCTAGCGCACAAGCCCGAGTACAGCACCGGCCCGGAGGCCAGGGGGGCATCGGTGCCACGCACCGGTTGCTCGCCCGGTGCCTTGGCGGCATCGCCCCAGGCGAAGGCAGCGCGGGTGGCGTCCTTGTCGACCACGGGCGGTACGGTGCGCAGGTAGGCCACGATGGCGCTGATGTCCTGGTCCTGTAGTTTGGACAGGCTGTTGCTCACGGCCTCGGCCATGCCGCCGCCCGCCTGCGCCTTGCCGGCCACGCGGCCGGTTTTGAGATAGCGTGCCAGCTCCTCATCGGTCCAGCCGCCGATACCGCTGATCGGGTCGGAGGTGATATTGGGCGCATACCAGTCACCCAGCGAACCGCCGGCGAAGGCCTTGCCGCCCACTTCCTGCATCATCAGGCCGCGCGGGCTGTGGCAGCTGGAACAGTGCGCCAGGCCTTCCACCAGATAGGCGCCGCGATTCCACTGCGCATCCTTGCCCGGATCGGGTTTGAAGGGCGTCTTGTCCAGGAACAGCAGGTTCCACACCGCCATGGACGTGCGCACACTGAAGGGGAACGGCAGCTCGGTGCGATGCGCCGCCTCGTTCACCGGTGCCACGCCTTGCATGAAGTAGACATACAGCGCGTGGATGTCCTCGTCGGTGAGCTTGGCGTACGAGGTGTAGGGCATGGCCGGATACAGATGGGCGCCGTCCTTGCGCACGCCCTCGCGGACCGCTTTGGCGAAATCACGCTCGCTGTAGGTGCCGATGCCATGGGTCTTGGACGGGGTGATGTTGCTGGCCCAGATTTCGCCCAGTGGCGAAGCGATGGCGTAGCCACCTGCGTACGGCTTTCCCTGCTTCGGGCTGGTATGGCAGGCCACGCAGTCGGCGGCGACGGACAGGTAGCGGCCGCGTTCCAGGGTCTCGTCGGCGCGTGCGGTTTGGCTGACGCCTGTCAGCATGGCCAGCGCGATGAGCAGCATCGTCTTCATGCGGCACGCTCGATGGCGTCGGCCGCGCGCAGTGCCAGCGCGGCCATGGTCAGGGTGCTGTTGACCACGCTGGCCGAGACCATCGCGCTGCCACCGGGCAGCCACAGGTTCGGATGGTCATGTGCGCGGCAATCGCCATCGACCACCGAGTCGCGCGGATCGGCGCCCATGATGGTCGATCCCATGATGTGGTTGTTCGCATTGAGCGAGGTGGTGATGACGAACTCTTCGGCGTTGAACAGCGTGCCGATGTGTCGCAGCTGTTCGCAGGACTTGTCGTAACCCTTGCGTGCGTAATCGCCCAGCGAGTAATGGATGTCCGGGCAGGCCAGGCCGTGGCCATCCACGCGGGTGGTGGAGAGGGTCAGGCGGTTGGTCGGATCCGGCAGGGGTTCCAGGCTGATCGACAGGTCCACGCCGTAGATCGCGCGGCGGCGGATTTCCGCGTCCAGCGCGTCACCGGTCAACCCCATCTTCAGCGCCTGATCGGTGGCGACGGGCACGCGGCTGATGTTGTTGAGGATGATCTTGGTGGCCGAGTACTGCGACCGGAACGCGCCGTCGCGCGGCCCGACCATGCAGCTGGACTGCGCCGGCCCCCGGCCCAGCCAGATCGGCCGATCGGCGATGAACGAGCAGTGGAAGCCGGAGTGATCCAGCATGTTGCGCCCGACCTGATCGGACGAATTGGCGATCCCGTTCGGGTTCTGTTCGTTGGCCGCGAGCAGCAGCAGGCGCGGGGTTTCCAGCGCGTTGCAGGCGATCACGAAGCTGCGCCCGGTGGCCTTGTGGCTGACCTTGTCGCTGTCATACCAATGGATGGCCGTCACCCGGTTCTGCGCATCGGTGTCGATCCTGTAGGCCACCGATTCGTCCAGCACCTTGGCGCCCAGGGCCTCGGCGGCCTGGACCGTGTGGACGCCGTTGTACATGGCCCCGATCGGGCAGATCGGCTGGCAGTTGTTGTTGCCGCAGCAGGCAGGCCGGTCATTCCACGGCTTGATCATGCGCCCCTGCGGAATCGGCACCAGGTTGTAGCCGTGCGGATTGACCACCTCGGCAAATACCTTGTCGCCGTTGCCCCACGGAATCATGTCGGCCAGGTAGGGCTTGGAGCGCTCGGACGGGCTCTGCTGGGCCGGGTCGTTCGGTCCGGACACGCCCATGGCTTCTTCGGCGCGGCAGTAGTACGGCTCGATGTCTTCGTAGCTGATCGGCCAGTCGCGACCGACGCCGTAGGCGGTCTGCATCTTGAAGTCCACCGGCAGGTGCCGCCAGCACGACGCGGCCCAGTGCCAGGTCGTGCCGCCCACGGCCTTGATGAAGCCCTGGTGGAAGCTGCTGGCATCGGGGCCGGTCAGGCCGACGTAATCGTTGGCCGGAAAGTACAGCGGCGCGGTGGCGAACTTCGATTGCGGGTACGGCCCCTGGAAATCGCTACCGATGCGTCGCTCGAAGCTGGCGTTGCGCCAGTTCTCGACGACGTCGGAACGGTTCAAGCGAGGGCCGGCCTCCAGGATCAGCACGGATTTGCCAGCGCGGACCAGCTGGTGGGCRATCAATGCGCCAACGACGCCAGAACCGACGATCACGACGTCGGCATCGACGTCGCCATCACGGAAAACCGGAGCTTTCATGAGGGGTATCCAGATCAATTGCAGGAAAAGAAGATGACCGCGCAGGTGTCAGGCGCGTGCTCGGATCGGTGCGGGCGGCTCGGCGGTCCACCATGCGGGCCCGCCCTGGGCGTAGGTCGCCGGGAACAGGCCATCCTCGGCAGGGCGCTGCATCAGCGCATCGCGATAGGACACGGTGACGGCATGGACGCCTTTACCCACGGTGCCGGTGTACCAGGCGGTGATGATCGCCAGCGCCGCCGGCCTCGCGTCGCCGGCCGCAGCCAGCAGTGCCTGCGCCCCACCCGTCCGGGTCGCCAGCGCGATAAGCGCGGGAAACCGGGCATGGACGTCGGGCTGCAGCGTGGCAAATGCCTTTTCGATCCGGTCAGCGGTGGCTGGGTCCAGGTCGCGCTTGTCGGTGAGGGCTTCGGACAGCCGGAGGAAGGCGGCATTGGCGTCGGTGGCGGGCGCAGCATCGGGTGCGGTACTCACCGCCGTCGCAGGCATTTTCCCGTGGCAGGCCGCAAGCAGCGAAGCCGAACCCATGGCCAGAAGGAAGTGCCGTCGCGTCAGGCCCCGTGCCTGTCGACCTGCTTCCAGTCCCTCGGGAATACGCATGTTGTGGACTCCGTGCTCCGTGACGTGCTCGGCTCCCGACCCGTACATCACGGGACGGACGAGCGCCGACGCGGCATACCTTACAGCATGTGACTGTCGTCACGGAGTGATCGAGACGGCGTTCACGGACCGCCGACGGTCCCGTGGCTACAACTCGGGGTCTGATCATTACTGGAGACGGGCCATGCGAATCGCGGTGTTGAGTGCCGTCGCCCTGCTGACATTGTCGGCCTGCAGCAAACCCGAGCGGACCGATCAAGGCCAGCACGCCGACGCCATCGAACAGCCGGCCCCTGCGCCTGCCCCTGCCGCAGGCAACACGGCCGCACGCAACGTGCCCGGTGGCGGAAGTGGTACTGCCGCGTCCGCACAGCAGGACTCCGGCGCCGCGTCTGACGCGGCACCGCCGCCGCCCAAGCGGTAGGGCTCACCTGCTGCCGTGTGCGCCGTTACGCGGTATCGCGTGCCAGCATGGGTTCCAACGGCGCTGCAGTGGAACCATTGAAGCAAAGCTCTGCGACCAGCAGGTTTGGAACCCAGCATAGCCATGCGATCACCGGGTAGGCGAAGTCAAAGGGGATCCCGGCGACCATCGAAGACGGAAGGTAGATGCGCAATGTCACGGCGGCCAGCGTCAGGGCGACATTGCGCACCATCCATTTGCGGTGTGCAGCGACCGCGCCGCCCCGGATCGCCATGTAGGCCCGCAGGCCGGTGTACAGCCAGAGAACGGCAAGGCAGGCGAAGCCGATTTTCGCCGCTACCCCGCCGAACGCGAACGTGGCCATATAGAGCCCGGACAGTCCGCCCAGCAGGACGCCAACGCTCAGGTAAATACGCCCCATCCAACGGTGGGCACCGGTAAACCGCTTTCGCAGGCGTGCGGAGAACTGGAATGGCCCCAACGCCAGCGCGACCGAAGCGGCGAACACATGCATATAGATGCCCGCCCGGTGACCGAGGAAGGACGCCTTCATGTCCGGGTGGACCAGGCTGCCCAGTGGCAGCAGCGCATAGGCGATGATCGCGTAAGCCGCCACGGCCAGTGACAGGACGTAACCGCATGCCGTGCCGAATCKCTTCATGAACGTTCAGTGCCCGTGGGTTCGACCCTCTTTGGTCGATCGCGATGCTGCCCCTTTGCCCGGGCGGCGTCAATCATCGCTGCGAGGCGTCCGGGCGGGCCATGCGCCGTGGCCCGCTCCCTTTCCCCTCCCCAGCTGCTGATATAGTCGCTCCAGCACGACGGGCACCCCGCCCGTCCTCGGAATACAGGGAGTTGGTCATGGGTCTGGTACAGGCGGTGAAGGGTGCGGTTGGCGGTGTTCTGGCCGACCAGTGGAAGGATTTCTTCACCGTGCCGGCCGGCCTGCCGTCGACGGCAGCGCTGTTTGCCGCGGTGCCGCGCGGTACCAATGCCGGGCGCGGCTCGAACACCAGCGCGTCGTCGAACATCATCACCAATGGCTCGAAGATCGTCGTGCCCGAAGGCTACGGCCTGCTGCTGTTCCAGGACGGCGCGGTGACCGGTTTCGTTGCCGAACCGGGTGGCTATGAATGGCGCTCGGACGACGCCAACTCGCAGTCGATCTTCGCCGGCGACGGGCTGGTCGGCCCGCTGATCAAGCAGAGCTGGGAGCGCTTCAAGTTCGGCGGCCAGCCGGGCTCGCAGCAGGCGGCGTTCTTCGTCTCGCTCAAGGAGCTGCCGGACAACCGTTTCGGCACCCAGTCGGAAATCTACTGGGACGACGGCTTCCTGGGTACGCAGGTCGGCGCGCTGACGCGCGGCTCGTACACGCTGAAGATCGTCGACCCGATCCTGTTCGTGAAGAATTTCGTGCCGGCCAGCTACCTGCAGCCGGGCCAGGTGTTCGACTTCACCGATCTGGACAACGCGGCGGCCAGCCAGCTGTTCAATGAAGTGGTGGGCTCGCTCGCACCGGCCTTCAGCCTGTACACCAACGATCCGGGCAAGGGCAATCGCATCACCAAGCTGCAGCAGGATTCGCTTGGCTTCGCGCAGAGCCTGTCCGCTGCCGTCGAACAGGGCTACCAGTGGAAGTCCGATCGCGGCCTGGCCATCGTCAAGACCGCGATCGTGTCGATCGAATACGACGCCAACACCCGCGAACTGCTCAAGACCGTGCAGCGCGCCGATGCGCTGGCCGGTTCGCGCGGCAACTCGAACCTGCAGGCCAGCGTGGCCCAGGGTATCCAGTCGGCCGGCGAGAACGGCGGTGCGGCCGGGCTGGTGGGCGTAGGCATGGCCTCGGGCATGTTCGGTGCCGGCAACCTGCAGCAGCCGGCGACCCCTGCGGCCCCGGCGGCGGACGACCCCGTGGCCAAGCTGAAGAAGGCCAAGGAAATGCTCGATCTGGGCCTGATCACCCAGGACGACTACGACAAGCTCAAGGCCAAGGCGCTGGGCCTGTAAGACGCAGGAAGCGCGCAGATCATGTCCGATTCCCGAATCCCGCCGCCGCTGCCGTCGTCGGCCCCGCCTCCGTTGCCGCCTGCGCCGCCCACGCCCGTGAGCGGCCCCGGATCGCCGCGGGACGTGCCGCCGTTGCCGGGCACCTTCCCGGTCGACCCGTCCACCCTGCCCCCGCCGATTCGCGATGAATTGCTGGCGCCGGACCCGGTTGCCCTGGATACGTCCGCCGAAGAACTCAAGGACGGCCTCAACCGCTGCCCGAAATGCGGCTCGACCGATGTCCGGCTCAAGCTCGGTACCGACGTACTGGTCTGCCAGTTCTGCCGCAACGAGTGGCATGGCACGCTGGTCGAGCAGGCGTTCGGGCTGGGCGATGGCATCGACCAGCTGCGCGGCACGGTCATTGCGTCGGGTGCGCGTGACATCCAGGCCGATACCGCCAGCCTGATGAGCTTCAAGTGCACCGGCTGCGGCGCCGAAGTCACCATCAACACCGAGAGCACGATGACCGCACGCTGCCACTGGTGCCGCCATGTGTTCGGGGTCAACGAACAGGTGGCCAACGGCGCGGTGCCCGATGCGGTACTGCCGTTCAAGGTGAGCAAGACCGATGCCGTGGCGCGTATCCGCCAGTTCGTGGACAAGCGCCGTCTGTTTGCGTTGAAGGCTTTCAAGAACGAGTTCACGCCGGAAAATGTGGTGGGCGTGTACCTGCCCTACATGATCGTCGACAGCAACGTCAGCGCCGCGGTCGCCGGCAAAGGCGAAATCCTCACCCGCGAGTACACCCGTGGTGAGGGCGACAAGAAGAAGACCTACTACGACGCCGATGTGTACCGGGTGGAGCGGGAGGTGGACTTCACCGTGGACGACCTGCCATTGGAGTCGTCGGCCGAGCGCGGCAACCTGGACACGCGCACCAATACCAACAACATCATCAACACGATCCTGCCGTTCGACACCAAGAACGCCTTGAAGTGGAACGCCTCCTACCTGATGGGTTTCACCACCGAGAAGCGCAACCTCGACGTGGAGAAGCTGCGCCCGCGGCTGGAAGACCAGCTGCTGTCGATCGCCCGCGCGCAGGTGGAGGGCTCCGTGCGCCGCTATGACCGTGGCGTGCGCTGGGAGCAGGAGCGGCTGGACGTGCACGGTACGCGCTGGGTGTCGATGTACCTGCCGGTGTGGCTCTACTCGTATCACCAGCCCGGCCGCAACGGCGGCATGCTGCACTACATCGCGGTGAACGGCCGCACCGGTGAAACCATGGGCAGCGTGCCGGTGCAGCAGTGGAAGCTGCTGTTGGCCGCGCTCGCCACCGGTACGATCATCGAAGCCCTTGTTCTCTTCTTCCTGGTGGCCTCCTCATGAGCGATGACAGTGGACTCTGGTTGCTGGCCGCGGGCCCGSCCAGCGCGACCGCGTTGTACTGGGCGCTATACCGGTACTACCGCAATACCGACAAATCCCACGCCTTCGAGCGCGAGACCTTGGTGGAGGCCAAGCCGGTAACCGGCTCGGACCATCGGGTCGATACCATCACCGGCACCCAGGAAACCCGCATCCGCGGCGACAACGTGCGCGCCTACCGCACCCGGGTGATGCGGGACAGCAGCTGACCCCCGGAGCTGTCGGCGCTGTCGGCACGATCGTGACCCCGCCCAGCACGTGGCCGTCGGCGTCGGTCGACGATCGGGCGTTTTCCGCCCGTGGGCGGCGCGCAACCAAGTGCCGTGCCCGCCCCTTCCCCGGGCGGACACGGCATCCCCATTCTCGCGCCAGGCGGGCGTAGCGACGCCCGACCGGGTTACAGCTTCAGCGAGCCTTCCACATCCAGCACGGTGCGACGCGCCAGTGCCAGGTTGGCTTTCTGGCGGTCCAGTACCACGTAGAAGAACAGGCCTTTGTTGGAGGCCACCGGACGCAGCACGTGGTACGCGCGGCCCAGGGTGATCAGCATGTCTTCGATGACGTCGTTGAGCTTGAGCGACTCGGCCGTCTTCATCTTGGCGCGCAGCACTTCGGTGTTGCCGGCCGCGGCCAGTTCCATGTCCACGCCGGAGCCGGCTTCGCCGAGCAGCATGCCGCTGTCGTAGTCGACCAGGGCCACGGCCTGCGCGCCATTGATCTGCATCAGGGCGTCGAGGCAATCGGTGATGCTCTTGTTCATTCTGTTTTCCTTATCAAGTGGAGGTGGGTCAATCAACGTGTTCGGGTGTCGGCCGGCATCGCGGCGGTGAGGCGGCGCACGCACTGTTTGGCGTGCCACAGCACCTGCCCCATCGCACTGGTCTGGTCGCAGGCGGCCATCAGCAGTTGCGGCGGCTGCACGGGGATGGTCAGCATCAGCACCTTGCCGTGCGCCGCTTCCAGGATCAGCGCACCGAGCGAGCCGATCACCAGCTCGCGACCGAGCGCTTCGGCCAGCGCCAGCATCGAGCTGGTCATCGCGGCAAGGCGGCTGACGGTCTCTTCTTCGCGGCCGACCTGGGCCAGGGCGAAGCCGTCCAGGCTGGCGACCACCACGCCCATCAGGCCGTCCACGTCGTGTACGAGGGTGGCCAGGTGCGCGTCGACCTGCTCGCGCACCGCGCCGCTTGCCGGCAGGCGGGCTGCATCATTCATCGCAGGCCACCAGGGTTTGGCATTCAATCTGACTCATCAGTACATCCATCACGGTAAGAACCTGCATCGGATCGCGCGGATCCACCATGACGATGGGCAGCGCTCCATCGTCGTGTTCCAGCCACTGTTCGCAGGCGGCGCGCTGCGCCGGGGCGGCATCGTCCATTCGGGTCACGCCCATTACCACCGGCAGCGGCGCGGGGTGGCGCTCGACCGCGTCCAGATAGGGCTGCACCTGCTGCTGGGGTAGCCCGGCGTGGGCGTTGACCAGCACGATCGCGCCACTGGCACCTTCGAGCAGGATCGGCCACAGGAAGTCGAAACGGGTCTGACCGGGCGTGCCGTACAGCCGCAGCCGGTCGCCGCCCGGCAGGTCGATGTCGCCGTAGTCCATCGCCACGGTGGTGAATGGTTTGTCGGCGCCCGGGTCGGTGTTGCGCACCTCGGTAGAGACCGCCCTGCCCTGTGCCAACGCCTGCACCAGGGTCGACTTGCCGGCGCCCATTTCGCCCAGCACCACGATCTTGTATTCACGCATTTCATCGACTCCAGCGGTTACGCACATCACGCCACATCCGGGCCAGCGCATTGCTGGCAGCCGGCTTGGCGGGCGCTACGGTCAGCGCCGGCATCGGGGCAGCACTTGGATGCGCATAGCCGCTGATATAGGCGGCATTGAAAAAGGCCTGGACCTCCACACGGGGCAGGCC
>NZ_JBFULC010000064.1:0-23880 GCF_056400525.1 Stenotrophomonas sp. P5_A9 | reverse complement strand
GATCAAGGTCTGGCGCTGAGTCTGCGTCAGTGATGAAGTGAGAAGGGCGCCCTTGGGCGCCCTTTTTTTGGTTCTTCGCCGATGTGCGGGACGAGAATGAGCGCGCCTTGACTCTCTCCGGGCGCGGTGGTCGGTGGGTCGGGCGCTGGGTCCCCATGCCCTTGGAGGCGAAATAAAGGGGGAGGGGGCGGCCGCAGGCCGACGCCGGAGGACATTCGCCGGAAAGGGCATGGGGACCCAGCGCCCGACCCACCGACCACCGCGCCCGGAGAGAGTCAAGGCGCGCTCATTCTCGTCCCGCACATCGGCGAAGAACCAAAAAAAGGGCGCCCAAGGGCGCCCTTCTCACTTCATCACTGACGCAGACTCAGCGCCAGACCTTGATCTGGTCGTTGTCCACGCGCTGCATCGGCTGGCCCGGCTTACAGCTGAACGTCGCGCCGAAGGCCGGCAGGTTGGACAGCGCGCCGTTGGTGCGCCAGCGACCCGGGGCAAGGATGTCCGAAGTCAGGCGCTGGGCGGCTTCGTTGGGCGAAAGCTGCTGCGGCCACAGGCTGGCCCAGGCGCGGAAGAAGCCCTGCTGCGCGGCCGGCTTGGCCGCCGGGTCCACCGCCTTGTAGGCCTCCCAGGCCAGTTCCACACCGGCCAGGTCGGCGAGGTTCTCTTCGCGGGTGAGTTCGCCATTGACCTTGGCACCCTTCACGCCCGGGAAGTCGTATCCGCTGTACTGCGCGGCCACGCGGCTGCCGAGCAGCGTCCAGGCGGTCTTGTCGGCCGGCTGCCACCAGCTGCGCAGCTCGCCCTTGGCATCCACCAGCGCGCCCTTGGCATCGATGGCACGGGTCAGTTCGTGGGCGACCAGCGCGCCGTAGCTGCCGTACTTGTCGGCGCTGTCGGCCTTGGCATTGAACACCGGGCTCTGCAGCACCGCAGCGGTGACGATCAGCCGGTTCTGCGCGATGTCATAGGCCAGTGCCGGCTGCTGCGGCAGCACGTCCCAGCGACGGTCGGCGTTGCCCTTGCCGATCCGCTTCATTTCTTCGCGGTGGCGCCAGGTCGAGGCGATCAGCATGTTGCCGCCGAAGCTGCCACGGCCCATCGGCTGCACGCTGTAATCCAGGTCGCGCAGCGGCGTACCGATCTCGATCTTCAGCGCGGCCAGCTTGGCCTGCGCTTCGGTCTTGGCTTCGGCGCTCATCCAGGTGCTGCGCTTGACCGCGTCGATCTGCACTTCACGGATCTTGTCGACGATCACTGCGGCCTGGCGGCGATCATCGGCGGACAGATAGCGGCTGGCGTACTCGCGGCCAAGCATCGGGCCGGCAGCGACGTTGATCGCATCCAGCGTCTGTTCCCAGCGCGCCGGGGCGATGGTCTCGCCACGGATCACCCGGCCGCGGAATTCGAACTCGGCATCGCGGTAGGCCTTGGACAGGTACGGCGCCATCGCATCGCCCACGCGCCAGCGCAGGTAGGCCTTCCACTGGTCCGGCTTGATCTTGGTGACCATGCCGTCGAGCTGCTTGAACAGCGCCGGATCGGCCAGCGAGACCAGGTCGTCGTTGACGCCCTGGACCTTCAGGAACGCATCCAGCTGCAGGTTGCGATAGCGGCTGGTGAGGTCCTTGGTGGAAATCGGGGCGTAGTTGTTGAACGGGTTGTTGATGCCGGCCAGCGACTGCGCGTTGCGCGCCAGCTCGGTTTCCAGCGCGATCACCGCCTGCGACTCTTCATCCAGCTTGGCCGCCGGGGTGCCGGTGAGGGCCAGGATCTGCTTGACGTAGGTGCGGTAGCGGCCCATCAGCGCCACGGTGTCGGCATCGGTGCGGGTGTAGAACGCCGGGTCCGGCAGGCCCATGCCGCCCTGCATGAAGTAGCCGATGTGACGGTCGAGCGCCTTGAGGTCCACGTCCGGGGCGAAGTTGAAGGCCACCGGGATGCCGACCTGGTGCAGGGCGGCGATCGAGGCCGGAACGTCCTTGGCCTTCTTGATCGCGTTGATGCGGGTCAGCAACGGGGCGATCGGGTTGGAACCATCGGCTTCGATGGCCGCTTCATCCAGGCCGCTGGCCCAGAAGTCGCCGAGCAGCTTCTGCACGTTGCCCAGCGGGGTCTTCATCGATGCATCGAGCAGCTCGCGCTGCTGCTGGCGGGTCCGGTCGGCCAGCTGCCCCAGGGCGGTGGTGGCACCGGTCTGCGGTACCGGGTTGGCCTTGAGCCAGTTGGCGTTGGTGGCATCGTAGAAGTCGCTGCACTGCGCGCTGACCGCCGGCGCACGTGCGGCCTTCTTCTTCGGCGCAGCGTGCGCATCGTGTGCGATGACCAGGGAGGCCAGGCTCAGGCCCAGGGCAATGGCGAGCGGACGGAGGTTGGACATGTAAAGCGAATCCAGTGTGGATTGGGATCGCGCGAGTGTACCAAGCAAAGCGAAAAGAGCGTGATGGGCGGCGGCCCCAAAAACAAAGGCCCGGGAA
This sequence comes from Stenotrophomonas sp. P5_A9, assembly GCF_056400525.1. Classification (NCBI taxonomy): domain Bacteria; kingdom Pseudomonadati; phylum Pseudomonadota; class Gammaproteobacteria; order Lysobacterales; family Lysobacteraceae; genus Stenotrophomonas; species Stenotrophomonas sp. P5_A9. Next base: position 21,406 of record NZ_JBFULC010000064.1, on the reverse strand, counting down.
ATCCCGGGCCTTTGCCTGCATCACCTCACGCGGTGGCGCGATGGCTTACCAGATTACGACCTGCTGGTCGCCGGCGCGGACCATCGGCGAACCGGCCTTGCACTGGAACGCCGCGGCGAAGGTCGGCAGGTTCGACGGCGCGCCCATCGCGCGGAACTGCGCCGGGGCGTGCGGATCGGTGGCCAGGCGGACCTTGGCGTTCTCCGGGGTGTACTTGGTGCGCCACACGGTGGCCCAGTTGAAGTAGAAGCGCTGATCGCGGGTGAAGCCGTCGATCTTCGGATCTTCCTTGCCGGCGGTGGCCTTCTGCAGGGCGTCGTAGGCGGTCGCCACGCCGCCCAGGTCGGCGATGTTCTCGCCCAGGGTCAGCTTGCCGTTGACGGCCTGGCCGTCCACCTTGTAGCCATCGAACTGCTTGACCAGCTTGTCGGTCAAGCCGCTGAAGTTCTTCTTGTCGGCCGGGCTCCACCAGTCTTCCATGTTGCCGGTCGGCCCGAAGCGGCTGCCCTGGTCATCGTAACCGTGGGTCATTTCGTGGCCGATCACCGCACCGATGCCGCCGTAGTTGAGCGCGTCGTCGGCCTTGGGATCGAAGAACGGCGGCTGCAGGATCGCGGCCGGGAACACGATCTCGTTCTGCAGCGGGTTGTAGTACGCGTTCACCGTCTGCGGGGTCATGCCCCACTCGGTCTTGTCCACCGGCTTGCCGATCTTGGACAGGGCGAACTTGTAGTTGAATTCGTTCGCTGCGCGCACGTTGCCGAGGTAGCTGTCGCGACCGGTGGTCAGGCCGTTCCAGTCACGCCACTTGTCCGGGTAGCCGATCTTCGGGGTGAAGGTTTCCCACTTGGCGATCGCCTTGGCCTTGGTCTCATCGCTCATCCAGGTCAGGCCCTGGATGCGCTCCTTGAGCGCGGCGGCCAGGTTCTTGACCAGTTCTTCCATCTTGGCCTTGGCTTCCGGCGAGAAGGCGACCTTGACGTACAGCTGGCCGAACGCATCGCCGGCATCGTTTTCGATGGTGCCCAGCACGCGCTTCCAGCGCGGCTTCATTTCCTTCTGGCCGTTCAGCGTCTTGCCGTAGAAGTCGTAGTTTTCCTGCACGAACGCGTCGGCCAGGTACGGCGAGGCGCTGTCCACGGTGTGGAAGCGCAGGTAGGCGCGCCACACCGACGGATCGGTATCGCCCAGCGCCTTGCTCACTTCCTGGTGGAAGGACGGAATGGCCAGCGAGAACTTCTCCGGCGCGGCAATGCCCTGGGCCTTGAAGAACTCGGTCCAGCTGAAGTTCGGGGTCAGCTTGTCGGCGTCGGCCACGGTGACCGGGTTGTAGAACAGCGAGACATCGCGCGACAGCTCGGCGCTGGACTTGGAGGCCTTGGCCAGGCGCGTTTCGAACTTGACCACGTCCGCGGCCTGCTTGGCCGCGTCGGCGGCGGCTACGCCGGACAGTTCCAGCACCTTGGCCACGTGGGCCTGGTAGGCCTTGAGCTTGTCGGCGTTCTTGGCGTCGGTGTAGTAAGTGGTGTCCGGCAGGCCCAGGCCACCCTGGCTGGCGTAGGCCAGGTTCATGCTGGAATTCTTGAAGTCCGCTTCCGGACCGAAGCCGAACAGCACGTTGTCGCCCTTGGCCGCGCTGGTGCGCAGGTAGGTGGCGATGGCGTCCTTGTCCTTGAGGCCGTCGATGGCGGTCAGGTCGGCCTTGAGCGGCTCGATGCCCTGGGCGTTGATCTTGGCTTCATCCATGCCGGTGGCCCAGAAGTCGCCGACGATCTTCTCGATGCCGTTCGGGTTCTTGACCGCCGCGACCTGCTCGGCGAGCTGGTGCTGCACGGCGACCGAGCGCTCGTCCAGGATGGTGAAGGCGCCCCAGCTGGTGCGGTCGGCCGGGATTTCATTGGCCGCCAGCCACTTGCTGTTGACGTAGTCGCCGAAGGCGCCGCAGGCGTCCATCGTGGTGTCCAGGTCGGACGGGTGGAAGGCGTTGTAGGCCGGCAGCTTGCTGTCGTCGAGCTTGTACTCGGTGGCCGCAGCGGTGGCGGTCGGCGCGGCGGCGGAGGCCGCGGTGTCCGCAGCCGGGGTGTCTTTCTTGCCGCAGCCGACCAGCGCGGCCGAAACGGCCAGGGTCAGCAGGACGATCTTGGGAGTGCGGATCACGTGGGTTGGCCTCCAGGCCTGAATGCATCGGGGGATGGCCCCCCACAGGGGAGCCGTGGGCCAGACGATACGCCGCTGGCTCGACCTGCAAGGGTGTCGAAGGTCATGGCTGTTGGCAAGCCGCACCTTCACCGGGTGGTCGGCCGGATCCGGCACGCTGTGACACCCGCACCGGCAAAGGCCGACGGCGGGCGCGACAGGCTGCTCGGGGCGGGTATATATAGAGCGTCATGACAAACCCTTCTGCGCAGACCTGGGACGCGATCATCATCGGCGCCGGCCACAATGGCCTGGTCTGCGCCGCCTACCTGGCGCGTGCCGGCCGGCGGGTACTGGTGCTGGAGCGGCGCGGGGTGGTCGGTGGCGCGGCGGTGACCGAGGAGTTCCACCCCGGCTTCCGCAACTCGGTGGCCTCCTACACGGTGTCGTTGCTGCAGCCCAAGGTCATCGCAGACCTGGACCTGCCCGCGCACGGCCTGCGCGTGGTTCCCCGGCGGATCAACAATTTCCTGCCGCTGCCGTCGGGACAGTATCTCTTGGCGGGCAGGGGGATCACCCAAGCCGAAGTACGCCGTTTTTCAGTACGCGATGCCGAACGCCTGCCGTTGTATGAGCAGCGTCTGGAGGTGTTTGCCGATGTGCTGCGTGCGCTGGCCTTGCAGGCGCCGCCGAACGTAGGTGAGGGAGGCTGGCTTCGACGGCTGCCTGCGTTGTGGCGCGCGGCGCGGCTGGGCCGCCAGCTGCAGTCGCTCAGCCCGGCACTGCAGCAGGAACTGCTGGACCTGTTCACGATCTCTGCGGCGGAGTACCTGGACCGCTGGTTCGAAAGCGATGCGATCAAGGCGCTGTTCGGTTTCGATGGCGTGGTGGGCAACTACGCCAGCCCTTATGCGGCCGGCACGGCCTACGTGCTGCTGCACCACGCCTTTGGGGAGAGCAACGGCGTCAAAGGCGCCTGGGGCCACGCGATCGGCGGCATGGGCGCGATCACCCAGGCGATGGCGCGCGCGGCGACGGCCGCCGGTGCCAGCATCCGGGTGGATGCGGGCGTGGCGTGTGTGCTTGTCGAAAACGGTCGGGCGGTCGGTGTTGAAACCTTGGATGGCCAGCACATCCGTGCACGCGCGGTGGTGGCCAACGTCAATCCGAAACTGTTGTACGAACAGCTGCTGGCGCCGGAGGAAGTGCCCGTCGCCACCCGCGAACGCATGGCGCAGTGGCGCTGTGGCTCGGGCACGTTCCGCATGAACGTGGCGCTCTCGCGCCTGCCCGATTTCAGCGTGCTGCCGGGGCCAGGCGACCACCTGACCGGGGGCATCATCATCGCTCCGTCGCTGGACTACATGGATCGCGCTTTTCAGGACGCGCGCGCGCACGGGTGGTCGCACGAGCCGATCGTGGAGATGCTGATTCCGAGCACGCTGGACGATTCGCTGGCACCGCCCGGCCAGCACGTGGCCAGCCTGTTCTGCCAGCACGTGGCCCCCCACTTACCGGATGGACGCAGCTGGGACGATCATCGCGAGGAAGTGGCGGATCTGATGATCGCCACGGTGGAGAAGCACGCGCCGGGCTTTGCGGCGTCGGTGCTGGGGCGTCAGGTGTTGAGTCCGCTGGATCTGGAACGCATCTTCGGCCTGATCGGCGGCGACATCTTCCATGGCGCGCTGAGCCTCAACCAGCTGTTCAGCGCGCGGCCTATGGTGGGGCAGGCCGATTATCGGGGGGCGTTGCCGGGATTGTATCTGTGTGGCGCCGGCGCGCATCCCGGTGGCGGTGTGACCGGAGCGCCCGGGCACAATGCCGCGCAGGTGATCCTGCGCGGGTGACCTTAGCGTACATACGACATCGGCCACTTGCGTGGCCGATGCGTGTTGCGTCGCTGCGTGGCGCTGGGGTCAGAGACCGCCGCCGCCGCAGCCCTTGCCGAGGTAATCATCGATCAACTGGAGCTGGTCGCCCATGATCTTGCGGGTCCACGCCGGGCCGTGTGCGTAGTCGGCAATGGCGTGGTACTCCACCGGCTGGCCAGAGTTCTTGGCCTTGGCCACGAACCACTCGGACTGCTCGATGGGCACCGTCTGATCGCGATCGCCGTGGTAGACCATCAGCGGAATCTTCATCTCTGCCGCCTTGTCCAGCGGGTTGAGCCCGTCCACGGTCTTGGCCTGCGCCTGGCGGAAGAAGGGATTGGTGTAGAACCGTGCCCAGATCTTCTTGATGTCCGACACGCCGGCGCCGGCGATGGCACACTTGTACAGTCCATTCGGACGCACCGACGCTGCGAACGCGGCATAGCCACCGTAGGAGAAGCCGAACATGGCGATGTGGCCAGGCTGCGCGATCTTCTGGTCGATCATCCACCTGGCGCCGTCATCCTTGTCGTCCTGCATCTTCTGGCCCCATTCGGCATCACCGGCCATCCAGAGCTGGCGGCCCCAATCGGCCGAGCCACGGAACTGTGGCCGCAGTACTGCCATGCAGCGCGATGCCATCAGTGGCACCCACATGGATCCATCGAAACCAAGGTTGTCGCGCCCCCACGGGCCGCCATGCGGATGCACGACCGCCTTCCATGGGCCAGCACCGCACATCTCGACGTTCGGCGTGGTCAGGAAGGCGGGAATGTCCAGTCCATCGCGGGCTTTGTAGTACACCAGGCGGGTATCGCCGAGCGCCGCAGGGTCCACGTCCGGGTAGGACTTGGCCAACAGTGTCAGCTTGCCGTTGTGGAACAGGTAGTACTCCGGCGGGTTGGACGGACCGGACACGACGACGACCACGGTCTTCAGGTCCGCCGTGTGATCGACCAGCCGCAGGTTGCGACCCGTATCGTAGTTGGTGGTAGCGCTCTGGCCGGTAGCCAGATCGACCAGCCGCAGCGGTGTCTGGGTGATTCCCAGCGCTTGACGCAGGCCCAGGTCCAACGCCTTGAGTCGCGGTGAGGTCCACTCCACGTCATAGCCGAGCGGGCCGCTGTAGTCCACCCCGAGAATCTCGCCCAGTGGCAGGCCTTCCACCCCCTTGAAGCGATTCATTTCCAGACCGCTGGCGTTGAAGTACTTGTGCTCGAACAACACTTCCTTCTGCTGGCGCGCGGCGATGTCGTACTCGTACACGATCGACTTGTCGCGTCCAACATTGCTCAATACGAATGCGATGTTGGCGTCGTTGGCGAAACCGATCACCTGGTTGACGTCGCGGTCCTTCACGTAGGAACGGAAGTGCTGCTCCCAGGTGTTGGTCTGCGGGTTGCGGAACTCGGTGGCGATGTAGGCGCCGTTGCCATCCAGGTCCTGGCGCAGGCGCGCGCGCAGGTTGCTGTCCAGGTCGGTGATGTAGCCGGCCACGCGCTCTTCGGTTTTCTGGATACGTTGCGCGGTGAAGTCGCGCACATTGACCTTGTAGACGTCACCGGAATTGCTGCCCGAACCGTTGACCACCAGGATGTGGTCCGGGTCGTTGGGCAGCGTATCCAGTACGGTCGAATTGGAGAGCGCCTGCTCCAGTTCCTCGTTGCGGCTGGTCACGCGCGGCGGTGCAATGGGTTCCTTCCACTGCTTGCCTTCAATATCGGTGATGAAGAACTTGCTGATGAAGGTCTTGGTGACGCTGTCCTGGCGCAGGTCGTAGGGCTGCCAGAGCGTTACCGCCAGCAGTCCGTTCTTGATGAAGGTAACGCCTTGGAACTTCATGCGTCCGGCGCCGATCACCGTCGGGGCCTGATCGAGTGCATCGGTTTTCCAGACCAGGATGACGCGTTCCTCGCCCTTGGCCTGCAGCCCGGCAAGGTAGCGGCCGTCGGGTGAGAGGGAGAGGCTGGAAACCTGTGGGAACGCGGCGAGCTGCTGGATGCTGGGGGGTGTGGGCTTGGCATGGCTCACCAGCGGCATCGCCAGTGCAATCGCCAGTACGCTGGCGGTCAAAGCGTTGAGGTGCATGGAGGCTGTTCCTTCCTGGACTGTTGGAAGAGGCAAAAAAAAACCGCCGCCCGGGAGGGCGGCGGCTTCATCCCACGATCAGAAGCTCTTGCTGATGTTCACGAAGTAGGTGCGGCCGACGTAGTCATAGCCGCTGTACAACGGGGCATTGCCCACGCGATTCAGGGCGCCCGACGAAATCATCGGCGGCTCCTCGTTGCGCAGGTTGCGCACACCGGCCGTGACGGACCACTTGTCGCCGGTGTATTCGGTCGACAGCGCGTGCAGGAAGTAGCTCGGCACGTCGAACTTGTAGATCGAGGTTTCCTTGTCCAGCTCGTAGTAGTCGTAGCTCTGCATCTTGTTGACCCAGTCCAGGCCATAGCGGAACTTCCACTTGTTCCAGGTATAGACCACGTCGAGGGTGCCCGACTTGTCCGGGGTGTTCAGGTTGCCGTTGTAGTCGATCAGCTCGTCGTCCTTGAACAGCTTGTTGGACTGTTCAAGGAAACGGGTGACCTGTGCGGTCGCACGCAGACTGCCCGGGCCGAGGTCACGGGTGTAACGCAACGTGAAGTCCAGGCCGCGCACCTTGTCCGTTGCCAGATTGACGTAGCTGTCATGTACGGTCAGCTGACCGTTCAGCGGATTGCGTTCGTCGATCAGACGGCAGAAGCCGCCGCCGGCGCGGAAGTCCGGGTTGTTGTAGCACAGGTCCAGGATGTTGGAGCCGCCCGCACGCGCCACGCCATTGCTGACTTCGATGTTGAAGTAGTCCACGGCCAGCGAGAAGTTGCCGACTGCCGAGGAGAACTCCGGTTGCAGCACGATGCCGCCGGTGAAGTTCTTCGAGGTTTCAGCCTTCAGGCCGGCCTCGGCGCCACCGGCCTGCAGCACGGTAACCGACTGGGTGGCCTGGAAGTCAGGTGCCAGGCCTTCCGATGCGCAGTTGCGCGCCAGCGTGGTACCCGGATCGTTGCCGTACGTGTTGCAGGGATCGAACTGATTGCTGAGGAAGCCGCTGGTGGCACCAAGGAACTGTTCAAACAGCGCCGGAGCGCGGTAGGAGGTGCCGTAGGACGCACGGAAGGACACCCACTTCACCGGGGTCCACAGGCCGCCGATCTTGTAGGTGTGGTCCGAACCGTAGGACTGGTAATCGGTCCAGCGTGCAGACACGTTGAAGGTAAGTTCTTCGGCCGCGGTGACGCCGGACAGCACCGGGATCTCCAGCTCGCCGAAGACTTCCTTCACCGAGTCCTTGCCCCGGGTCGGGGTGGACGAAGTGAGGTTGTACAGGTTGCCGTTGATCGAATCGATCGACGGGGTGTCGTCGATCTTCGCGCGACGGTATTCGGCACCGACCGCAGCGCGCACATCGCCGTAGGGCAGCGAGAACAGCGGACCGCTGAAGGACACGTTTGCGGTGCTTTCGGTGTACAGCGTGTTACCGGTGACGGGCACGAACACGTAGTCGCGCCATGCCTGCGGCAGCTGGCCGCCGACCACTGCACTGGTCAACCTCGGAGCGGCGACGCAACCATCGGAAACGTCCACGCAGCGGAAGCCACCTGCGCCGTCGGCAACCACGTTGAGGCTCTTGCCCAGGCGGTCGGTGAGGAACGACTCCATGGTGTAATCGGCGTCGGAACGCGAACTGCTCAGGGAGAAGTCGTAGTCCCAGGTCGAGGTCACGTGGCCGCGCAGGCCGGCAGTGCCCTTGAAGAAGTCGACCTTCTGCGAGCTCTTGTCGTTGCCGTAGCCGATGAAGGCGCGCACGCCCACGCCGCCACCGAAGTTGGACGAAGCCAGGTTGGCCGGGATCAGCGGACTGCCGCGCAGGTAGTCCAGCGACAGCTGGCGATACCCGATCTGATCGGATTCGCGGCGGCTGCCCAGCAGTTCGAAGTACGCTTCGGCGTCGCCCATCACGCCCAGGTCCAGGCCGCCCTGCAGGAACAGGGTATGGGTCTCGGCGCCGGAGATCAGCGAGCGGTTCAGCGTGCGGGGATCGAAGGTGTCGCGGATGTTGCTGTTGGTGGTCTGGCCACCGCCCACGCCTTCGAAACCGACCAGGCCGGTGCTGATCGCCGAATTCGGGCGCCAACGGTTGAAGGTGGTGCCCCGCGCCCCTGCGGCGGCAACGCCGGTCAGGTTCTGGGTACCGATGGTGTTGATGGTGACGCCGTTGGAGCCGGTGCCGGTGATCGGATAGCACTTCGGCTGACCGGTCAGCGGATCGATGGTGTCACCACTGCCCCACGGGCCGCCATTGGCAGCGCGGCGGTAGTCCGTGTTGCAACGGGTCCAGTCGCGGTCGTTGAGGCTCAGTGCGTCGCGGTTGTAGTACTCATACGAGCCGGAGATGTGACCGGAGGCGCCGGTCTTGCCGGCAACGATCGCATAGCGGCGCTCTTCACCGCCGCCGCCATCGGTGGCGGTCTGGCGCGCTTCGAAGGTAACGCCGTCGATCTTGCTCTTGGTGATGATGTTGATGACGCCGGCGACCGCGTCGGAGCCGTAGACGGACGAAGCGCCGTCCTTCAGCACTTCCACGCGATCGACGATGGCGTCGGGCAGCACGTTCAGGTCGGTCGCGCCGACCGAGCCACGCGAACCGGCCGGTGCGATGCGGCGGCCGTTCATCAGGATCAGGGTGCGGGTCGGGCCGAGGCCACGCAGGCCCACGGTGTTGGCGCCAGGGCCGCCGTTGGTGACGTAGCCGCCGTACGCATTGTTGATCTGCGCCGAACCAGCGGTGATTCCGGTGCTCTGCAGCACGCCAGCGGTCGACTGGAAGCCCGCCAGGGTGGTCTCTTCACGCGTGATGACCTGAACCGGCGACACCGAGTTGAACACGTCGCGGCTGATGCGCGAGCCGGTCACGGTGACGGCTTCAAGATTGGTGGCGGCGGTCTTTTCGGCAGACTTGCCCTGCACCTGATCTGCGCTCTGGGCGAAGGCCGGCGTGCCTGCGGTGAACAGCACGGCCGTAGCCAGTGCGAAGCTCAGCGGATTCCGGCTGAGCGACTTGCGATTCATCATGTTTGGATCCCCTTGAACTAGCGTTTGCGTAAAACACCGGCGGCATTGCACCCCTGGCGTCTCCCTGTGCCTTGGAACGGGACTGGAGCATCTATGCCCCTCCCGCAATCAGCTTCACAAGCCGATGACGCGAGGTTAACACGGGCTTAACATTGGATGTCAAGCATTCATCAAGAGGTCATAGAGACAGGGTAGGCAAAGGAGGGTTGAGAGGATCGTTTTCGGCGCAAGTGATTGATTGATAGACGATATATTTGTTTCATTTGAAATTATTTCGACGAGTAATCGTGGCCTGCCTCTGACGAGGACATGAAAATCGTTCGATTTTCATTCAGTTTCAGGTGCGAGCGCCATCCCTGGATGCGGTCCGTCAACGCGGCTCAAAACCCTGTCACCGGTCACCAGCGCGCGCTGGTCAGAGGGGCCCACCACCCTCTACGGTCGTCTCCGAGTGCAGCCAACCGGCACCGTTGTGCGGGCGGCACAAACAGGGATCGGCGTCGGACAAGGTTGTATAGTCACCGGTTCCATGCGTTTTCCCCGGAGTCATGCAGTGAGCAGCAGCCAGACGCGTCGCCCCCACGCCAGCCAGGTGCAGAAGGGTCTCAGCCCGCATCCGCGCATCCGCAACGTGATCGCGGTCGGCTCGGGCAAGGGCGGGGTGGGCAAGTCCACCACGGCGGTGAACCTGGCGGTGGCGCTGGCCAGCCTCGGTGCGCGCGTGGGTCTGCTGGACGCGGACATCTACGGCCCCAGCGTGCCGGCGATGCTGGGCCTGAGTGGTCGTCCGGAGAGTCCGGACAACAAGTCGATCGAGCCGATGCGCGCGTTCGGCGTGGAGACCATGTCGATCGGCTACCTGATCGAGGACGAGACGCCGATGATCTGGCGCGGTCCGATGGCCACCTCGGCGATGACGCAGTTCTTCAACGACACCCTCTGGGACGATCTGGATTACCTGCTGATCGACCTGCCGCCGGGCACCGGCGACATCCAGCTGACCCTCACCCAGAAGATTCCGCTGGCCGGTGCGGTGATCGTCACCACGCCGCAGGACATCGCCACGCTGGATGCGAGGAAGGCGCTGAAGATGTTCGAGAAGGTGGAGGTGCCAGTGCTGGGCATCGTGGAGAACATGGCCGTGCACACCTGCAGCAACTGCGGCCAGGTGGAGCATCTGTTCGGCGAGGGCGGCGGTGAGCGCATGGCCGCGCAGTACGGGGTGCCGTTGCTGGGCTCGCTGCCGTTGGAAATCGGCATCCGCGAGCAGGGCGATGCCGGCACGCCGATTACCGCTGCCGCGCCGGCATCGCTGGCTGCGCAGGCCTACGTGCACGCCGCACAGCGGCTGATCGAGGAAGTGGCCAAGCGCCCGCGCGCCAGCATCCCGATCCTGTCCTCGCTGATCTGAGTCATTGCCGCCACGATCGTGGTCGGCACGGCACAAGGCCCGGCACTGCCGGGCCTTGTCGCATCAGGGGCAGGGCAGCGGGTGGCAGTCGCCGCTGGTCGCGGCCGGGGTGGCTGTTTAGAATCGTGGCCCGGGCGCCCGTTGGCGGTGCCGTTCCTTATCGCACCCAGGACCCCCCATGAGCATCAAGAGTGACCGCTGGATCCGTCAGATGGCCGAACAGCAGGCGATGATCGAGCCGTTTGAAGCCGGCCAGGTCAAGCAGGCCAACGGCCAGCGCATCGTCAGCTATGGCACCTCCAGCTACGGCTATGACGTGCGCTGCTCGCGCGAGTTCAAGGTGTTCACCAACATCAACTCCACCATCGTCGATCCCAAGCACTTCGACCCGGGCAGCTTCGTGGATATCGTGGGCGACGAGTGCATCATCCCGCCGAATAGTTTTGCGCTGGCGCGCACGGTGGAGTACTTCCGCATCCCGCGCGACACCCTGGTGGTGTGCCTGGGCAAGAGCACCTATGCGCGCTGCGGGATCATCGTCAACGTGACGCCGCTGGAGCCGGAGTGGGAAGGGCATGTGACCCTGGAATTCAGCAACACCACGCCGCTGCCGGCGCGCATCTATGCCAACGAAGGCGTGGCCCAGATGCTGTTCTTCCAGGCCGACAAGGACGATATCTGCGAGACCTCCTACAAGGACCGCGGCGGCAAGTACCAGGGCCAGACCGGCGTCACCCTGCCGCGGACCTGATGACCACGCGGGTGGCGCGGCGCACCTGATCAATCCCCGGGCGTGYTGCGGCGTCCCGGCCTGGTAGAGCCGACCGTTGGTCGGCTGCCTCTGCGGTTACCGTTACCCATCAATGATGGCGACCACAAAAAAAGCGCGGAGTACTCCGCGCTTTTTTGTGGCTTGGTCCGAGTGCGGCAGGGTAACCGGAAAGCAGCGGACCAAAAGCAGCGGACCAACGGTCCGCTCTACTTGCCGCGGCCGAACAGCAGCCCGATGCCCACCGCCACCAGCACCACCGGCCACCAGGTGAGGATCAGCTTCCCCATGTTCATGTTGGTCCAACCGAGATTGCTGGCCAGCAGGAACAGGCCGACGAGGATCAGGACGATGGCAGCGACGAGGTTGGAACGCATCAGGGGCAGGGTCCGTTAGGGCTGGGGCGAATATCCTAGCCGTTCCTTCCACAGCGCGACACGTTGGGTCAGTACCTCCGGATCGTAACGGTGCGCCTGACCCTGGCCCCAGACCGGTCCCGGCCAGGCCGGATCGCCGACGTGGCGGCCGATCACGTGGAAATGCAGCTGGCGCACGATGTTGCCCAGCGCCCCGATGTTGATCTTCTCCACGCCATCGGTGCCCTTGAGCGCCTTGCACGCCCGGTTCAACTCCGTGCGCAGCTTGTCCTGCTGATCGCCATCGAGGTCGATCCACTCGGTGATGCCGGCCAATCGAGGCACCAGGATCAACCACGGGTACCGCTCGTCGTTCATCAACCGCACTTGGGACAACGGCCCTTCTGCTACCAGAACGCTATCGGTGGCCAGGCGTGAATCCAGTTCGAACTCGCTCATCCAAGATGCTCCGCTAAGAAGTCCAGGGTGCGTTTCAGCGCCAGGGCGGCGCTGTCTGGATCATACGCATGTCCGACGCTGCGGTTGAAGCCATGGTCGGCCGGGTACACGAACGTCGGCATCTGCGGCAGCTTCTGGCGGTGGGCGGCGATGGCTTCTGGTGGAATGCTCTTGTCCTGCGCGCCGAAGTGGAACATCACCGGCGCCTTGGGCGTCTCATCCAGGAACTGCACGTTGCGCGCCCCGTAGTAGCTGACCGACGGCAGGCCCAGTCGCAGCGCCGAGAGCAGGGCGATGCTGCCGCCCCAGCAATAGCCGACGGTGCCAACCTTGCCGGCCGGCGCCAGCCGGGACGCGGCGGCGCGGACGATCTCCAGCGCCTTCTCCACCCCCAGCGCATTGACCCGTTCCAGCCCCTGCTTCACCCCCTCCGGGTCGTAGGGCAGGGCGTCCGGATCGGCGTCCACCCCGTCGATGAGATCGAAGAACGACGGCGCCAGCACCGCGTAACCGGCGGCGGCAAAGCCTTCGGCGACCTCGCGCACGTGCGGGTTGACCCCGAAGATCTCCTGGATGACCACCAGCCCGCCGCGAGGCTTGCCGTCCGGGGTGGCCTGCCAGGCGCGGACCGGACCGTGATGCGTATCGAGCGTGACCCACTCACCCATGATGCAGGACTCCTGTTGGTTCATGCGTTCATTATCCGGTCCCGGCGGGTTAGCGCGATGTCAGGGGCGGTGCCGGATCTGGCGGCATCGGCCGAACGCGATTCAGGGCGTGGCCCGCAACGCCGGTATACTTGCCGCCGTTTCCGGCCCCAGGTCCCCACGCCATTCCGGCATGGGCCCAGGCCCCCAGAGTCCCGCGATTCCATGTCCCAGCTGAACCCCAAAGTCGGTTTCGTCAGCCTTGGCTGCCCGAAGGCCCTCGTCGATTCCGAGCGCATCCTCACCCAGCTGCGGTCCGAGGGCTACGACATCGTGCCCTCCTACGATTCGGCCGATGTGGTGGTGGTCAACACCTGCGGCTTCATCGATTCGGCCGTGACCGAGTCGCTGGACGCGATCGGCGAGGCGATGAACGCCAACGGCAAGGTGATCGTCACCGGCTGCCTGGGCAAGCGTCCGGAGCAGATCCGCGAGGCCTATCCGAACGTGCTGGCCGTGTCTGGCCCGCAGGACTACCTGAGCGTGATGGAAGCCGTGCATGCCGCGCTGCCGCCCAAGCACGATCCGTTCGTGGACCTGGTGCCCGACTACGGCATCAAGCTGACCCCGCGCCACTACGCCTACCTGAAAATTTCCGAAGGCTGCAACCACAAGTGCAGCTTCTGCATCATTCCCTCGATGCGCGGCAAGCTGGTCTCGCGTCCGGTCGATGAGGTGCTGCGCGAAGCCGAGCGGCTGGTGCGCGGTGGGGTGAAGGAACTGCTGGTGGTGTCGCAGGACACCTCGGCCTATGGCGTGGATGTGAAATATGCCGAGCGCATGTGGCGCGACAAGGCCTACCAGACACGGCTGAAGGCGCTGTGCGAAGGCCTGTCCGAACTGGATGCCTGGACCCGCATGCATTACGTCTACCCGTACCCGCACGTGGATGAGATCGTGCCGCTGATGGCCGAAAACCGGATACTGCCGTACCTGGACATTCCGTTCCAGCACGCCAGCCCGCGCATCCTCAAGCTGATGAAGCGCCCCGGTGCGGTCGACAAGACCCTGGAGCGCGTGCAGCGCTGGCGCCAGCTGTGCCCGGACATCACCGTGCGATCGACCTTCATCGTCGGCTTCCCCGGTGAGACCGATGCCGAGTTCGAAGAGCTGCTGGCGTTCCTGGACGAGGCGCAGCTGGACCGCGTCGGCGCGTTCGCCTACTCGCCGGTCACCGGCGCCACCGCCAACGACCTGCCCGGTGCGGTGCCTGAGGAAGTGAAGCAGGAGCGACTGGCCCGCTTCATGGAACGCCAGGCGGAGATCTCCGCCGCGCGCCTGGAATCCAAGATCGGCAGCGTGCAGCAGTGCCTGGTCGATGCGATCGAGGACGGCATCGCGGTGGCCCGCTCCAAGGCCGACGCGCCGGAAATCGACGGGCTGGTGCATATCCAGAACGCCGAAGAGGCCAAGCTGCGCGTGGGTCAGTTCGTCGATGTCGACATCACCGAGAGCGACGACCACGATCTGTTCGGTGACGCGATCATCGTTGCCGGCGCGCGCAAGCCGTTCGACCTGCAGGTGTTGTGACCGCCGCGGCGTCCGCCGAGACCGGCGGTCGCCGCCGCTTCGTCGCGCCGCCGCGTGCTGCGGTGGACGCGATGTGCTTCGCGCAGCCRCTCTACGCAGGGCTGCGCGAGGTCCAGGATCTGCTGACGGCGGCCGACTGGCCGAGCGTCCGGATGCTCGACGCACGCCTCTGCCTGCCGCACCGGCATCTGGTCGAACAGGACGCGGCATTGCTGGCCGACGGCCTGCATTACGAAGTGCGCATTGCCGAACGTGGCCAGATCGCCACGCGTGCGGACAACTGGCACGACCTGTTCAACGCCCTGATCTGGGCGCGCTACCCGGCCATCAAGCAGGCCCTCAACAAGCAGCAGTGCCGCCACATCGCGGCGATGCCTTCCGGGCAGCGCAACCGTGCGCAGGCGGCGCTGACCCAGTTCGACGAAACCGGCGTGATCGTGCGCGTGCGCGATCCGGCGCTGCTGGAGGCATGGGACCGGCATGACTGGTCGGCGCTGTTCGTCGACGGGGCAGGCGCATGGCGCGAGGGCGACATCGCGGTGGCGGCCGTGATCGGCCATGCGTTGATGGAACAGGCGCTGTCGCCCGGGCGGCTGCTGGTAGGCAAAGGTGTGGTGGTGCAGGGCGATGATGACGCGCGCGCTGTCGCGCAGGTGGCGGCGCTGATCGAGCGCGGACGCCTCCTCAGCGATCCACTGGAGCTGCGGCCGCTCCCGCTGATGGGCATCCCCGGCTGGCATGCAGGCCAGGATGCCGCGTTTTACCAGCAGGCCGGGTATTTCCGCCCCGCGCGCGCGGGAAGGAACTATCCCGCGCCATCAACCGGGTAGAGCCGGGCCATGCCCGGCTGGCCGCGCGCAGCGCGGCAATGATCGCAGGCGGGTAGAGCCGGGCCATGCCCGGCTAGCCGCGCGCAGCGCGGCAACGATCGCAGGCGGTAGAGCCGGGCCATGCCCGGCTGGCCGTGCTACCGGCCTTCGCCGGTCGGGTACTCCACCGCCAGGATCGCAAAGCCGTGGCGCCCGCTCGGCAGCTCCACCTCAAACGCGTCATCCACGCGCTTTTTCAACAACGCCCGCGCCAGCGGCGAATCGATGCTGATCCATCCCGTCGGCGCGTCGGTCTCATCCGGACCGACGATGCGATAGCGGCTCACCTCGCCGCTGTCCACGTTTTCCAGTTCCACCCATGCCCCGAAGAACACCGCCTGCGGGTCGGTCGGCGGCTGGTCGACGATGCGCAGCGCGTCCAGCCGCTTGGTCAGGTACCGCACGCGGCGGTCGATCTCGCCCAACTGCTTCTTGCGGTAGGTGTATTCGGCGTTCTCCGAGCGGTCGCCTTCGGCCGCGGCGGCTGCCAGTGCCTTGACCACGTCCGGGCGGCGCACGCGCCACAGGTCGTCCAGTTCGACTTTCAGCCGCTGGTGACCCTGTGCGGTGATCAGGGCCGTACTCTTTTCCGCAGGGGGACGCCAACGCGACATCAGGTCTGTCTGTGCTCTTGGAAAGGTGCCGCGCCCGACGGCGCGACACGCAGTATCAACGTTTGCCGCCGAAAATACCGCCAAGCAGGCCGCGCACGATCTGGTTGCCCAGCTTGGTACCCACGGTGCGCGTGGTCTGCTTGGCCATGGTCTCGATCATGCCCTGGCGGCGCTTGGTGCCGAAGATCGCATCCTTGATCGACTGGCCGAAGCCGCCTTCCTGCGCCTCGTCCTGCTGACGCGTCCGCGCGGCAGGGGCATCGGCCTGTGCGACCGACTTCTGCGCGCGTTGGGCCAGCAGTTCCGCCGCCGATTCGCGGTTGATCGCAGCGTCGTAGCGCGTGCCGACCGGGCTGCCAGCGCGCACCTGCGCACGTTCGGCCTCGGTGATGGCGCCCATCCGGCAGCGCGGCGGCGCGATCTGGGTCTGTTGCACGGGTGAGGGAATGCCCTTGTCCTGCAGCGTGGACACCAGCGCCTCGCCGGTGCCCAGCTTGGCCAGTACGGCGGCGACATCGAGCTTGGGATTGGGCACGAAGGTTTCCGCTGCGGTCCTTACTGCCTTCTGGTCGCGCGGGGTGAACGCGCGCAACGCATGCTGCACCCGGTTGCCCAGCTGGCCGAGGATGTTGGCCGGCACGTCATCGGGGAACTGCGAGCAGAAGTACACGCCCACGCCCTTGGAGCGGATCAGCCGCACCACCTGCTCGATGCGCTGGACCAGCGCCGGTGGCGCATCGTCGAACAGCAGGTGCGCTTCGTCGAAGATGAAGACCAGCTTGGGCTTGTCCAGATCGCCCACTTCCGGCAGCGTCTCGAACAGTTCGGACAACAGCCATAGCAGGAAGGTCGAATACAGCCGGGGCTTGAGCACCAGCTGGTCGGCGGCAAGGATGCCGATCACGCCACGACCATCGTGGTTGACGCGCATGATGTCGGCCAGTTCCAGCGCCGGCTCGCCGAAGAACGCTTCACCGCCGTCCTGCGACAGGCGCAGCAGCGAACGCTGGATGGCCGCCACGCTCTGCGCACTGACCAGCCCGTATTCGGTGGAGATGTCCTTGCGCTCTTCTGCGACCAGGCCGAGCAGGGCGCGCAGGTCGTCCAGGTCGAGCAGCAGCAGGCCGCGGTCATCGGCCAGCTTGAACACGATGTCGAGCACGCCGGACTGGGTGTCGTTGAGTTCCAGGATGCGCGCCAGCAGGGTCGGGCCCATTTCGCTGACGGTAGTGCGCACCGGGTGGCCGAGCTTGCCGTACAGGTCCCAGAACACCGTCGGGCTGGCGGCAGGCGCGTAATCGGTCACGCCGATCTCGGCGGCGCGCTGCAGCAGCGCCTCGGTGCCCGCGCCGGCCACGGCCAGGCCGGCCACGTCGCCCTTCACATCGGCCAGGAACACCGGCACGCCGATCCGCGAGAAACCKTCGGCCAGGGTCATCAGCGTGACGGTCTTGCCAGTGCCGGTAGCGCCGGCCACCAGGCCGTGGCGGTTGCCCAGGCGGGGTTGCAGGGTCACGGCGATATCGTCGGTGATGCCTTTGCCGAGCAGGATCGGATCCATGGTCAACTCGCTTGTGGAGGTGCTATGTGAATGGGCAGGATTCTAAACGTCGGCGCAGGCCGGGTCGCTTGGCGGGTTGCCCCGATGCAAGCGGCGCGGCTACTCTGCCCCATCTTTCGCACACAGTGCCAAAAATGCCCGTTCCTGTCTTGCTTGTCCGTGGTTGGCCGCTGTTGGCGCTGGCTGCAATGCTGTCATTCGTGCCAGAGGCACATGCCCAGCGGGTTTCCGCGCGTGATCGGGTCAAGGTCGAGGCGCTGGAGCAGCGCATGGCCGCGGCCGAGAAGCGCTACCGCGCCGCGCTGGTGCTGGTGGCCAACGCCGATCCCAAGGGCAAGAACGAAGGCGACGCCGCGCTGGAGGACATGGAGGACGTGATCAGCGCCTGCGTGGCCCAGAAGGGCTGCCAGGTGAGCAACATGCTGCCGGCCTACAAGCGCCTGCTCAAGGACAATGCCGACACCCGCGACAGCGAAGGCGATGAACTGGCCAGCGATGGCGGCCTGCTCGAAGCCGATCCGGACCACACCGGGCCGTTGGCTGCCGACGTGCCTGAGGCGGCACGCGCCGCAGCGCTGCTCAATGACAAGCGCCACGCCTTCGACAGCATGGTCGAGTACAACCCGGCCGTGCAGGCCGGCATCCGCCGCTGGCTGACCGACATGCGCCCGGCGTTGATGACCACCTACGAGAACTACCAGAACCTGCGCGCGGTGATGTGGCCCGAGTGGGAGAAGCGCGGCCTGCCCGAAGCGTTGCTGTTCGGGATCATGGCCAAGGAATCCAACGGCCGCGTGCATGCGTCCTCGCGCGCCGGTGCGGCCGGGCTGATGCAGTTCATGCCCGCCACCGGCCGTCGCTTCGGGCTGGGGCCGGACGGCACCGGCTTTGACACCCGCTTCGACGCGCGCAGTGCCGCCGAGGCCAGTGCCACCTACCTCAACGAACGCATGCGCGAGCTCAACAACAACGTCGAGCTGTCGCTGGCCGGCTACAACGGCGGTGAGGGCCGTGCCGCGCGCGTGTTCAAGCAGAGCGCCGGGCAGAGCTTCTGGACCGACAGCGTCTACAACCAGTTCCCCGGCGAGACCAAGGATTACGTGCCGATGGTGATCGCCGCGGCGTGGATCTACCTGCACCCGCAGCAGTACGGCGTGGAGTTCCCGAAGATCAGCGCGCAGCCGGCCACCATCCGCCTGGCCAAGTCCACCACCATCTACGAGCTGACCATCTGCCTGGGCAGCGCCGGCACCCGCGATGGCTACATGCGCGCGCTGCGCAACCTCAATCCGCGTTACGAAGCCGACGGCTGGATCCCGGCGGGCACCACGATCAACGCCACCACCCGCATCGCCGGGCTGTACAACCGCTATTGCGTGAGCGGCCCGCGCGCCGATCTGGCCCGTACGCTGATCACCGCCGACCTCAACGCGGCGATCGTGCGCCCGAGCGTGGCCAGCTATACCGGCAACGTGGCGGTGGGCAGTGTGGTGCCGGTGACGCAGGTCCAGGCCAGTGCAGTGGCGGCCACGCCGATCGCACCGGTGGCCACCCCGGCCGCCAAGCCCAAGGCCAAGGCCAAGCCGGTACGCAGCCACAAGGTGGGCAAGGGCCAGACGCTGGGCGCGATCGCCGACAAGTTCCAGTGCGACGTGCGTGAACTGGCGCGCGCCAACGGGCTCAAGGCCCCGGCGTACGCGCTCAAGCAGGGCCAGGTGCTCAAGCTGCAGGGCTGCGACAGGTAAGCGCGGGCCGGATCGGGTAGGCTGCCGGCATCACGCCTGCGGCCCCCGCGCCACAGCACATCCATCGCCGGCCGTGGCGTTTCGCCGCGGCCCTCAGGTACACGCATACAGGACAGCAAGATGGATATCACCGCGATCAACGAGATGTTCGCCAACATCCGCGAGAACACCGATTGGGACCTCAACGGCCCGATGCTGTGGGGCTACTTCTTCGTCAACACCACGCCGGAGCCGCTGACCGGCCTGTCGGAAAAGCTGGTCGAGCTGGGCTACACGCTGGTGGAGATCTTCGAGCCGGACCTGGAAGAAGGCGAAGCGCCGTATCACGTGCTRCACGTGGAGCGCGCCGAAGTGCACACCGAGGCCTCGCTGGACGCCCCGTAATGMCTGCAATGCCGGCCAGCGGCCGGCACCACCGGTTACTTCAAGGTGGCCAGCGCCTGCCCCAGCTGCACGGCGTGCTCGGCATCCAGATGCGGGGCGAACTCGGCCACGCCCGGCGGCAGCAGCACGATCACCGTGGAGCCGTAATTGAAGCGCGCCATTTCCGCGAACCGCTCCAACGTGATGCCCTTGCCGCGGTAATCCTTGCGGGTGATGGTGTCGCCGTAGGCGGGAATCTCTTCGCCACCCCACACCGTTTCCACGCCCGACACCAGCAGCGCACCGACCATCACCGACACCATCGGGCCGAAGTCGGTATCGAAGTGACAGACCAGGCGCTCGTTGCGCGCAAACAGCCCCGGCACCTTGTTGACCGCCGCCGGACCGACGCTGAACAAGCGCCCGGGCACGTGCACGGTCTCGCGCAGGGTGCCGGTCCACGGCATGTGCACGCGGTGGTAGTCCTTGGGCGAGAGGTACACGGTGGCAAACAGGCCGTGGCGGAAGACCTCGGCATCGGCGGCGTCGCCGAGCAGCTCGGCGGCGGTGAACGACTGGCCTTTGGCCTGGAAGATGCGGCCGTCTTCGATCGCGCCGAGCTGGCTGATGCGGCCGTCGGCGGGCATCACCAGCGTGCGCGGATCGGACGACGGTACGCGGGCGCCGGGCTTGAGCGCACGGGTGAAGAACTGGTTGAAGGTGGCGTAGCTGCGCGGATCGGGGTTGGCCGCTTCGGCGAGGTTGACGCCGAACTTCTCGGTGACGGTGTCGATCAGCCAGCGCGCGATCCGCGGGTTGCTGGAATACGCCAGGCGTCGCGCCATCGAGGACAGCAGACGGTGCGGCAGGACGTAGCTCAGCGTGGTGGTCAGGCTCATGGTGCGGTCTTCTCGGTCAGCATCTGCAGGTCGCGGGCAATGGCCTGCGCATTGAAGGGAGGGCGGATCAGGCCGGCAAGCCTGCCCTCCGGGTCCAGCACGGCCAGGCTGGCCGAGTGCTCGAGGGTGTAGTCCTCGGGATTCTCGTCGAAGTGCTTGCCGGGTACTTTCTGGAAGACGAAGCCGAGCGACGTGGCGAAGCGCTCCAGCGAGGGCACATCGGCGGTGGCGGCCAGGGTGTCCTTGTGGAAGGCGTGCACGTACTCGCCGAGGCGGGCGAGGGTGTCACGCTCGGGATCGACGGAGATGAACACCAGGCGCGGGCGCAGGGATTCGGGCTGGGCTTCCCATTGTTTCTGCGCCTTGGCAAGGTCGGCCAGGGTGGTGGGGCAGACGTCGGGGCAGAAGGTGAAACCGAGGAAGACCAGGGTCCAGTGGCCCTTGAGCTCGCCGGGGATCAGGCGGGTGCCGTCGGACTGGCCAAGGTTGAAGTCGGGCAGCGGGCGCGGCTGGGGGTAGAAGGTGATCGATTCGGTGGCGGGCCGGTCGCTGGTCGGCGTGGGCGCGAACACTTTCTGCGCGGCGACCAGGCCAAGGCCGGCGGCCAGCGCGATGAGCAAGATGATGCCTGCGTTGCGATTGAACATGGAAAGCCCGTTCCCGGAAGGGGCCACCATGATAGGGGTGGTGGCGGCGCTGTTGGGTTTTTTGGGCCGCAGCCGAAGCCGAAGCCGAAGCCTTGGTGCAGCGATCGGAGGCGGCGCCGGCAYGGGTGGGGTTGCGGGGCACGCWGCAAGTACGTCCYTGTAAGCTCCTGCGGCGCATCCATGCGCCGCAAGGGCCCCGCAACCCCACCCATGCCGACGCTTGACAGTTGGCTGGTGCCCATTGGGACAAGGCAGGGCAAGAGCAGGGGAAGAGCAGGGGAAGAGCAGGGGAAGAGCAGGGGAAGAGCAGGGGAAGAGCAAGGGGAAGAGCAGGGGAAGAGCAGGGGAAGAGCA
>NZ_JBFULC010000063.1:0-22349 GCF_056400525.1 Stenotrophomonas sp. P5_A9 | reverse complement strand
CAAGCAAGGCGCCCACGAGCCCCCATGGACGGGTTTACGTGCGTGTCCCGGGCGCGGCTGCCCGCCTGCCTCTGCACAGTTTCACGTATGCGGATCGGAGATCGAGGGCGCCGCTTGATCAGGCTTGGTCGAGCGCAGCACGCAGCGGCGCGAGGAAGGACTGTGCGGTCTGTGCGGCAGCACCTGCATCGGCACCTTCGGCAAGTGCGGCTACCAGGGCGCTGCCTACTACGACGCCGTCGGCTTCGACGGCCATGGCCGCGGCGCTGGCCGCATCCTTGATGCCGAAGCCGGCCACCACCGGTACCTGCGAGCGGCTGCGCAGGTCGCGCAGGCGGGCGCTGGCGGCGCTGCTGTCCAGACGGTCGGACGCACCGGTCACCCCGGCGAAGCTGACGTAGTAAAGGTAGCCCTGGGCCATTGCGGACAAGCTGTCCAGCCGCGCATCGGCGGTGGTCGGCGAGGCCAGCAGGATCAGCGCCAGGCCGGCGGCGGTGAAGATCTCACGGGTTTCAGCGGCCTCTTCCGGCGGCAGGTCGACCAGCAGCACGCCATCCACGCCGGCGGCGATCGCGGTCTGCGCGAAGCGCGCGGTGCCGTGGATCTCGACCGGATTCAGGTAGCCCATCAGCACCACCGGGGTGGTGGTGTCGTCGCGGCGGAAGGCGGCCACGGTTTCCAGCACGTAACGCAGCCCTGCCCCGCGCGCCAGCGCGCGCTCGGAGCTGCGCTGGATGGTGGGGCCATCGGCCATGGGGTCGGAAAACGGCACGCCGAGTTCGATCACGTCGGCGCCGGCGGCGGCCAGCGCATGCATCACCGGCACGGTGGCCTCCAGGCCCGGGTCGCCCGCGGTGATGAAAGGAATCAGCGCCTTGCGGCCGGAGGCGCGCAGGCGGGCGAAACAGGCATCGATACGGTCCACGGACATTTCAGGCACATCCTTCAATCAGTTCAACGGCGCCGCTGGCGCCCCAGTACAACTTCGAAATCACCCCGTCGACGATCTCCAGCCGGATCGCAAGATCCGAACCGGGGTCCTGCCAGGTGAGGTACTCGCCGGTTTCAGGATCGTAAGCGTGCGGCTGCGCGGTGCTGCCCCTGGGCAAGCGCTTGAGCGCTTCGGCACGCGACATGCCCAGGCGCAGCCCGAACGGACCAGGCTGGGTGATGGTCTCGTCCGAACCGTCGAGCAGGGCCAGGTCGAAGCGCGCCACATGCCCGTCATCGACCATCATCGACACGCCTTCGGGCAGGCTGCCGCGCTCGTAGTACTCGCAGCTGCCGAGCTGGCCGCCCTCGCTCAGGCCCGCCGAATGCCATTGCGCATCGGCATCCTCGGCGCTGAAACGCTGCCCGATCACCACGTCGCCGGCATGGTCCAGCGCTACCGAGACCACCGCGGGTGCGGCGTCGTTGTCGGTCGCTGTGGGCGCGGGCTCGGGATCGTCTTCGATCGGGCGGTTGGCGATGTCATCGTCGTTGCTGGCCGGCACCTGCGCCGGTGCAATCGCCGCCGGGGCCGACGGCGCGGCGGGCAGCAGCGGCGGATCCGGCGGGGTGCAGGCAGTCAGGCCGACCACGATCAGCAGCGCACTTCCCTGGCGCAGCAGTGGGTTCACAGCATCAAGCCCTCGCGGGCGGCGATGGTATGCACGTCCTTGTCACCGCGACCGGACAGGTTGCACAGCACCAGCTTGTCGCGGGGCAGTTCGCGCGCCAGCTTGATCGCCTGCGCCACCGCATGGCTGGATTCCAGCGCAGCCAGGATGCCTTCGCTGTGCGCCAGCTGGTGGAAGGCGGCCAGGGCTTCGTCGTCGGTGATGCCGACATACTCGGCCCGGCCGGCGTCAGCCAAAAACGCGTGCTCCGGGCCGACGCCAGGGTAATCCAGGCCGGCCGAGACCGAATGGGTCTCGGTGATCTGCCCGTCATCGTCGCAGATCACATACGTACGGTTGCCGTGCAGCACGCCGGGGCGACCGGCGGCGATGGACGCGGCGTGGCGACCAGTGTCGATGCCATCACCGGCCGCTTCAGCGCCGACGATGCGCACCTGGCGATCGTTGAGGAAGGCATGGAACAGGCCGATCGCGTTGCTGCCGCCGCCGACGCAGGCGGTGATCGCGTCGGGCAGGCGGCCGTAATCGGTGAACATCTGCGCCCGGGCTTCACGGCCGACGATGGCGTTGAAGTCACGGACCATGCGCGGGTACGGGTCCGGGCCGGCCACGGTACCGATGATGTAGAAGGTGTCGCGGACGTTGGTGACCCAGTCGCGCATCGCTTCATTGAGCGCGTCCTTGAGCGTGGCCGAGCCGGAGGTCACCGGCACCACCGTCGCGCCGAGCAGCTTCATGCGGTAGACGTTGATCTTCTGCCGCTCGATGTCGGTGGCGCCCATGTACACCACGCATTCCAGGCCCAGCCGCGCGGCCACGGTCGCGCTGGCCACGCCGTGCTGGCCGGCGCCGGTCTCGGCGATGATCCGGGTCTTGCCCATCCGCGCGGCCAGCAGGGCCTGGCCGATGGTGTTGTTGATCTTGTGCGCGCCGGTGTGGTTCAGGTCTTCGCGCTTGAGCAGGATCTGCGCGCCGCCGACCTGTTTGCTGAGGCGTTCGGCGTGGTAGATCGGGCTGGGCCGGCCCACGTAGTGGGTGAGGTCCTTGTCGTAGGCGGCGATGAAGGCCGGATCGCGGCGCGCCTGGTCGTAGGCGGCAGCCAGCTCCTGCAGCGGCCCGATCAGCGTTTCGGCGACGAAACTGCCGCCGTAGCGGCCGAAATGGCCCTGGGCGTCGGGGTAGGCGTGGAAATCAACGATGGGGGATGCGGACATGTCGCGACAGCCGGTGGAGACAGGCTGCCAATTTAACGCACCTGTCATGACAGGAATATCGATAATATCTCCGACAACCTGTCAGGAAAACTCACATGACCGACAGCCCCCTGCCGCCGCTCAACGCCCTGCGCAGCTTTGAAGCGGCCGCCCGCCTGGGCGGGGTCGGCCGCGCCGCCGAAGCCCTGCACGTCACCCATGGCGCGATCAGCCGACAACTGCGCCTGCTGGAGGATCACCTGGGCGTGGCCCTGTTCGAGCGCGACGGCCGCGGCCTGCGCCTGACCCGCGCCGGCGACATCCTGCAGGCGGCCTGTGCGGGGGCTTTCGGACAGATCCGCGAGGCGGTCACGGTGCTGCAGCGCCAGCAACGCCCCGAGGCGCTGGTGCTGGGGTGCAGCGGCAGCATCCTGGCGCGCTGGATGATTCCCCGCCTGCAGACGCTGCAGGCCGACCTGCCCCAGCTGGCGCTGCATTGGTCGGCCCAGGACGGCAGTTTCACCGATGCACAACAGGCCCTGGACGCGGTACTGCTGCTGGCCCAGCCGCCGTGGCCGCGGCGGTGGCAGGTGCGTGAGCTGGCCCCGGAACGGGTCGGGGTGGTGGTCAGCCCGCAGCACCCGGCGGCGGCACGGCTGCGTCAGCACCCGCCCTCTGCACTGCTCGGCGAGCCGTTGCTGCACACCACCTCGCGGCCGCAGGCGTGGCCGGCCTGGGCGGACGCACACGGGGTGGACCCAGCCCGGTTGCAGCTGGGCACTAGCTTTGACCACCTGTATTACCTGCTGGAGGCGGCGGTCGCCGGGCTGGGCGTGGCGATTGCGCCGGAGCCGTTGGTGGCCGACGAGCTGGCTGCCGGACGCCTGCTGGCGCCGTGGGGGTTTGGCGCCACCGGCGGGTTCTGGGTGCTGGCGACACCGGAGGGTGCACCGGATCCGCGGGTGGATGCATTGGCCGAGTGGCTGGCCGCGCAATTGGCGCGCGGCTGACGCGAGCCCGCGATTGCCGACCGTAGATCCACGCCATGCGGGGATGCCGGGCGGCGCGTGGCGCGTTTTCCTGAAGGGCCATGCTGCTGCACAGAGAGCAGCCACGCATGGCGTGGCTCTACCGCAGTGCGCGGCGGGCGTCAGCCGGCGGTCGGGGCGGCCAGGCGCTGTTGCACGTCTTCGCGGAGGCGCGCGAGTTCGACTTCGGCCTGCTGGCGCTGCTGCATGCCGTCGCGGTGGATGCTGCGCACCTCTTCGACCGTGGCGATCAGCTGCTCGTGCACGTGGCGCAGCGTGGCCACGTCGATCACCGCACGCTGGTTGGCCTTGGCGGTGTCCACTGTGGTCTGGCGCAGCAGGTCGGCGTTGCGGCGCATCAGGTCGTTGGTGGCATCGTCGATGGCATTGGACAGCGCCACCGCGCTCTTCTGCTCGCTCAGCGACAGCTGGATCGCGAACTGGCGCTTCCACGACGGGATGGTGATGTCACGGACCGTGTTGAACTTCTCGATCAGCAGGATGGCGTTGGCCTGGATCAGGCGGATCATCGGCAACGATTGATCGGCCGCGTGCTGCATCACCACCAGATCGCCGATGCGCTTGTCGAGCAGGCGGATTGCGTTGTCCAGTTCGCCCTGGCGGATGCGCACCTGCGGATCGTCCTGGCCGAGCGTGGCCTGCTGCTCGCTGCGCAGCTCGCTGATCCGACGCTTGCCGGCGGCGATGTGCAGGCCCAGCGCGTGGCGCTCCTCGCGCACGATGTCGTGCATTCGGTCGAACTCGCCCACGCGCTGCGCCATCAGGGTCTGCTGGCTGCCCACATCACCCATCAGCTGCTCGATCTGGCGATTGGTATCGCTGAACTTCTGCACCAGCTCGCCCTTGGAGGCGCGCAGCTTGTCGATCAGCCCGCCGATCACCGGCACCTTCGAGCGTTCGGCCAGGCCATCGAGCTTGAGCGAACGCGCAATGCGCACCACCTCGCCCAGCTTGTCGCCGCTGGCATCCAGGTCGCGGTTGCGCACCTGGTCGAGCAGCTGGCTGGAAAACGCGGCGGTCTTGGCGGCCGCATCGCGACCGAATACCTGCAGGTTGCCGGGACGGATATCTTCCAGGCCACGGCCGATCGCGTCGATCTTCGGCAGGTCGTCACGACCCAGGCCGAGCGCCTGCAGCGCGGCATCGTCCAGCGCATCGACGGGGGTGACAGACAGCGCCTGGGTGTCCTGCGGGTCCTGGGTCATCGGTGGATCTCCATGCTGGGCGGCGGCCGTCGGTGGCACACCGGTAAGAACAGGGGGTTCATCGGAGTCTAGCCTGCGCCGAGGCGACCTCGGCGGCGATCTGCGCCTGCAGCGCCGCGGCCTGCTGGTTGTGCCGGGTCTGATCCTGCGCCTGCCGCGCCAGGGCGGCTTGTCTCCACGCCGGCAGCAGCACATCGGCGATGCGCCGGAAGCGCGCCAGCAGCGCGTCGTCCTGCGCCTGCAGCAGCTGCCATTGCCCCCCTTCGCTGCGCTGCAGTGCCGCCAGCCGGCGCAGGTGATCCAGGCGCTGGGCGAACACGGCGTGCTGTTCGGTATCGGGCAGGCTGGGCAACTGCAGGCTGCCAGCGTCGATCCAGTGCTCCAGCGCGACGGCGGCCTGTTCGGCGGCCGCGATCGCGCTCTGGCGCTGCATGGCGCGGGCCTGCAGCGCACGTGCGCGGTCTTCGGCCTGCACCAGCAGCACGCCCAGCTGCGGTTGCAGCGCATCGGCATCGCGCTGGCGCTCAACGTCGCGACCCAGCAGCCGTCCCCACCAGCCGGCCCGGCGACGCAGCTGCGCCGGATCGGCCGATTGCAGCGCCAGCGCGATCCGCGCCAGCACCTCGATCAATCCAGCGGCGCTGCCGTCCTCGCTACCGCTGCCCTGCCCCTGCGCATGCCGTGCGATGGCATCGAGCAGCGGCTGCGCATACGCCGCCAATGCCGCCACCGTCCGGGTGTCGCCATCGAGCTGCGCGGGCGCGGGCAAGGGCACGGTCATGCGTGGGCGTCATCCACCGAGGTGTCGTCGCGCGGCGGCACCGCCGATTCGCCGTAGAAGTGGCGCATCAAGGCTTCATCCAGCGCGCGCTCTTCCGGCGTGCTGGCCCGGCGCGGTCGCAGCCGCTGGCGCGGTGCCGGCTCGGCGTCCATCTGCTGGCGCACCCAGCCGGCCAACAGGGCCAGCGTCTCGCCGGTGCGCACCTGCTGTTGGTGCGATTGCCCAAGCAGCTGCAGCAGCGGTGCCAACCCGGCCTGCAGGCCATCGGCGAGCGGTTCGGCCAGCGGCGGCGCGGGGGTGGGTGACGCGGCAGCGACCGGTTCTGCGCGCGCGACTGACAGCCGTTCCAGCGCCGACAGCAAGGCTGGCCAGGGCGCCGGTTCCACCTCGGCCTGCGGCGCCGGCGGCGGCAACTGCAGCGCGCTGGCGATGTCGGCCAGCTGCGCCACCATGCGTCCCCCGACATCGCTGTCGCCGGCGCCCATGGCCTTGTTGCGCAGGAAATCGCGCTTGATCTGCTGCCAGCGCGCCAGTTCCTCCCCCTGCAGCAGGCCGCGCAGTTCAGCCAGCTTGAGCAGGTTCTCCTCGGCGCCGGTGGTGAGCAGCTGGGCTTCGCCGAGGTAATGGTCGGAGACCAGCTGCTGGAGCTCGGCCTCGTTCATCACCGGGGAGATCTTTTCCGACAGCTTGTTCATGTTGCGGTAGCTGCCCTGCAGCCGGAACGGCGGTTCCGTGCGGTAGCGGTCGTCCTGCGCGGCGCTGGCGATGTACCGCTGGTTGACCCGGTAGACCACGTCGCGCACGCGCAGCATGCGCTGCAACGTGGCCACGATCTCATTGACCTCCGCGCCACTGTAGGCATGGCTCAGCGCGTTGGTGGATAGCTCCTTGCCCATCGCACGTTCGACCAGCAGGTACAGGTCGGCCATGTCGCGAGTGGCCAGCGGCGCCAGCACCGGATTGGAGGTCAGGCTGTTTTCGATGTAGCTCAGGGTGAAGGCATCTTCCATGCCGCCGAGCACATCGCCAAGGTTGTAGATATCGGCGCGGTTGGCGAGCATGTCTGGAATCTTGAACACCTCGCCGGACTCGGTATACGGGTTGCCGGCCATGACCACGCAGAACTTCTTGCCGCGCATGTCGTAGGTCCGGGTACGCCCGCGCCACACGCCCTCGATGCGGCGGGTGCCGTCGCACAGTGAAATGAACTTCTGCAGGAACTCCGGGTGGGTGTGCTGGATGTCATCGACATACAGCATGGTGTTGTTGCCCATCTCCAGCGCCAGGTTGAGCTTTTCCAGTTCCTGCCGCGAGGTGGCGTCCGGCGCCTGCGCCGGGTCCAGCGAGCGTACCTCGTGGCCGAGCGCCGGCCCGTTGATCTTCATGAAGACCAGGCCAAGCCGGTGCGCCACGTATTCCATCAGCGTGGTTTTGCCGTAGCCCGGCGGGGAGATCATCATCAGCAGCCCCATCAGGTCGCTGCGCTTGTTCTCCCCGACCGTGCCCATCTGCTTGGCCAGGTTGTCGCCGATCACGCCCAGGTAGACATCGTTGATGAGCTTGTTGCGCACGAACGAAGACAACGGCCGTGCCTTGAACTCGGACAGGCGCAGGGTATCTCGTTCGCGCGCGACGATGCGCTGGCGTACCGCCTGGTAGGCGTGGAACGCCGGGACGAACACGTCGTTGTGGTGCTGCAGGCGGGCCAGGAAGTCATCCAGCGACAGGTTCATGCGCCCCTGCACGATGCGCGGATGCTCGCCCAGCAGCCCGTCAACGCTGACCAGCAGGGCCGTCTCGCTGGCGCGGGTGCGCAGTGCCCGCTGGACCAGCAGCAGTGCTGCCGCTTCGTCGGCGTAGCCGGCATGGTCGGTGAAGGCCGCAGTGCGGCACAGCGCGCGCAGCCACTGCCCGGCCAAGGCCCAGCGCGTGGTCAGCCCATCCTGCTCGCGCTGCAGCGCGCGCTCCACGCTTTCGCGTTGGCCCGCGGCCTGCAGCTGCTGCCCGAGCGCGTCCAGCAACGCCAGCGCGTAACGGCTGCTGGCAAAGACCGGCTCGCCGGCAGACAGTTCATCGCCCAGGTACGCCGCCGCGGCGAGGTGCTCGGCAGCGTTGAACGGCAAGCTCTGCTCATCATTGAACGCGGCCAACGCGTGGGCCATCTCCGCACGCAAGGCGAGCTGGCCTTCATCGGACCCGAACAGGCGTGCGATCGCGTCTGCGCCGGCCTGCCGTGCCGGCCACTGCGCCACGTCCTCGCGACGCTGCTGCGCCGCCCAGAACAGCATCGCCAGTGCGCGCACGCGTGGGGCATGCCGCAAGGTCCCCGCCGCCTGCTGCAGGGGCAGCAGCGCGCGCAGGATGGTGGCGGCATCGTGGTCGTGGATACCGCGTTCGTAGCCTTCCCGATAACGCGGTGCGGCGAAATCACGCACGCTGCGGTCCAGCGCGTCCGGCTCGGCCGCGCTGTGCTGCAGCGTGGCCAGGTCCAGCCCCTCGCGCCCCTCCATCGCCGCGCGCAACACGCTGCCGGCCAGGTACTCGCCGCGGTACAGCGTGGCCGATTCCGAATCCAGGCTGAGCTGCCAGTACGGCTTGAGTTCGGCCAGTTCCGGGTCGTGCAGGGTCTCCAGGAAATCGGTGCCGGTCAGGTGGATGGCCAGTTCGTCGCCGCGCGGCAGGATGGTCAGGTCCAGGGCCTGGGTGTTGACGCTGAAACGATGGCGCGGGCCCAGCCGCACCACGTTGCCACCGGCTTCGAACAGATCGCTGCGGTCGCGCAGCGCGCGCACGGCCTGGTCGCGCACACCCTTCAGGCGCGACTCGATGTCGTCGGCCTTGACGCTGTCGCGCAGGCTGCGCAGGCGCTCGGCCAGTTCACGCAGCTTGAGGATCAGCGGATCGCCGGCAAAGAACGCGTTGAGCTCGTCGGTGGTGGCGAAGCGCTCGGTGCGTTTGGCCAGCCCGTCGAGGATGCGGTTGGCCGCGTCCAGCACCGAGCGCGCCTTGCGCTGGCGTTCGTCCTGCAACGCCTGCTTGTGCGCTTCGAAGGCCTCGATCAGTTCTTCGCGTTTGGCCAGGATGTCGCCGAGGAACTGCTCATGCTCACCGAACTGGCTTTCCAGCTCCTCCAGCTGGACCAGCAGGCGCGACATCTGCTCGTCGGCACGCTCCGGATCGGTGGCCATCGCCAGGGCACTGGTGATGGCCTGGGAGAACAGCGCGAACTGCGYGGCGAACTGCGCCACCGCTTCGGCCGAGCCGAGGCTGCGGCGGCGTTGCTCGGCACGTGCACGGGTCTGGTTGAGGCGTGCGTAGATTGCCGAGATCGCCTCGACCACGCGGGTGCGTGCGGTGGCGTCATCGACCTTCAGGCCGGCCATCAGCTCGGACAGCATGTCCAGGTCGGCCGACATCGCGCGCAGCCCGGCCAGCTGCTCATCCAGTACGCGCGCGCTCTCAGCCTCTTGCGCGGCCGCGTCCAGCACCTGCAGGCGTTCGCCCAGCGGCGCCAGCGCGGCGTCGCCGGCGAGGAACTCCCCGGTGGCCGCCCCGATGCTGTCCTGGGCCTGCTGCAGGCCGGCGGTCATCGCATCGATCAGGTCGGTGTCGATGTAGCGGTAATCGCGGATGGTAAGCAGGTGGCCGCGTTGGGCCGAGATCGCGTTGAGCGCCTCGACGAAGGCCTGCACCTGCGTCCAGTTCTCCGGCTGCAGGCGCGCGAGCAGGGCCTTCTGCGCACTCTGCGCCTGGGCCATGGCCTGCGCGGACTGCGCACGGATCGACTGCACCTTTTCGTACTCGTCCAGCACCGACTCGCCGGTGCTGCTGACGTCGCGCAGCAGGCTGGCGGCGCCGCTGCACTGTTCATCGTCCAGCCAATGGTGGGCATCGAACAGGCGGCGGGTGTCCTGCACCAGGCGCTGGTAGCGCTGCACCGAGGCGTCCCCGCCCTCGATGGTCCGGGCCAGGTCGAAGAGATTGGAGATGCCGCGCACCAGTTCGGCATTGCCGATGCGGCCCATGAAGGTATTGCCGGGCGGCCGGCTGGCGGCGAACTCATCGCTGCTGAAGGGCGTCTGCCAGACCTGCATGGCGTGGATGCGGGTGGGCTCGCTGCCCTCGGCGTGGAACAGCACCATGCGCCCATCGTGCATGAACGCGTAGCCGTGACCGAACACCGGGTTCTGCAGCACGCGCTGGATGGTGTTGTAGACGAACAACGCCGAGCGGCCGCCTTCGCGCTCGTAGAAGATGTACAGCACGTCCTCGCCGTTGGGCGAGCGGATGGCACGCTTGAACTGCATGCCGTCCATCGCCGCGTCGAAGGCCTTGTGCTCGCCGTTCTGCAGGTAATAGCCGCCGGGGAAGATGATGCCGTGGTCTTCAGGCAGCTGCACGCAGGCCTGCACGATGGCATCGTTGCGGGTGATGTTGCCGGTGAGGGTGTTGTAGATCAGGCCGCGCCATACGGTCTCGCGGTACGGCAATACCTTGAGCAGGATCAGTGACCCGACCCGGGCGAATTCGAACTGGGCATCGTCCAGCGACTGGGTGCTGTCCTCGACCGGTTCGCTGTAGACGCCCTGCCCGCTTTCGGTGTTGTTCTCGACCTTGATCGTCAGGTCGCCACCGGTGGTTTCCACGAAGAGGGTGTCGAGGATGTTCAGATGCGCGTGGCGACCGGTGACGGCCATGTCGCGGGTGGCGCGGCTCCACTCGAAATCGAACGGTGGCGGCAGCGCGATATCGCGCTCGCCACGGGCATCGAGGTAGGTCAATTCGCCATCGCGGGCCAGCGCCCAGCGGAATACGCGTACGTCGCTGCTGCGTTCGCCGATCTGGAAGGCAGCGAGCAGCTTGTCGCCGATCACGATCAGCTGCAGCAGGCGCGCGTGCTTGTAGTAGGCGTAGAGCTCGCCGAAATCGTGCACGAAGCCGGGCTGGGCCAGGAAACTGCCCTTGGCCTCCACCGGTACGACGTCGTAGCCGTCGTTGGCCTGCACCAGCCGGTACAGCCCGAACACGTCCTCGACCCGGGTCTGGGTCTTGAGGCCGATGAAGACGTTGTAGCCGAACAGCAGCAGGTCCGGGCCGACCTGGACGATGTCGCGGCCGACGCAGTTGTTCTCGCTGCGGATGCGGAAGCGCCCGGTGACCTCCAGCCGGCTGTCGCCGAACTCGGCCAGGCGCTGCCGGTTCAGGGCATCGGCGACCGTGCGCAGGCGGCTACCCTGCTCGTCCAGGCGGCGGCGCAGCACTTCATAGGCGCCGCCTTGGGCGACGGCCTGGTCGACGCTGGCGGTGGCGTCCGGCACGGACGGCTCGGGACGGTTGGCGGTATCGGACATCGGCTTCCTTCCGGCTCACGGACAACCGGCCGGGCGAGCCGGCCGGGGATGGCGTGGCGGCGGCATCAACGCCACCGCCGGGGGCGGAGCGCGCCTTCTCGGGCGGCGCTCCGATACCGCTGACTCAGCGGGTTTCGACCACGTCTGCGGTCACGACCGTGGGCGTCGCGTCGACCACCTCTTCAGGGATCTGCCGCGGCGCTTGTTCGCGCGGGGTCACGCCGAGGTAGCGCTGCATCAGGTCCTGCACGATCGGGCTCTTGCCGGCCAGGCCTTCGATGGACTTGCCCAGCGAGACGGCCTTGATCAGGTTCTCGAACATGCCGCCGTCGCCGCCGACCAGGTCGATGTCGGCATTGCGCAGCGCGCTGGCGATGACGCCGGCGTTTTCGCGCGAGACTTCCTTGCCGGCTTCGATGGACGCCAGGGCCTGGGTGAGGCTGTTGTCGAGCATCATGCGGAACTCTTCATGACCGCGCGCGGTGTCGCTGAGCGAGGCGATCGCCTCGAACTTGCGGACCAGGCCCTCGGCCTCGGCGAGCAGCTTCTTCTGCACCACGCCGGCTTCGGCGCCACCGAGCGACTCGGTCGCGCTGGCACGGGCGCGGCCCATCTGCTCTTCACCCTGGGCCTGGGCCTGCAGGTTCTCGGCGAGCACGCGGGCCTCGTTGGTGCCCTGCTTGAGGTTGGCATCGGCCTTGGCTTCGATCACGCGGGCCTCGGCGATGCCGACCTTTTCGATGGCCAGTGCCGACGCTTCGCGCACCTGTGCCTCGGCCAGTCCGGGGGCGGCCTGTTCGGCGCGGGTACCATCGGCCAGCAGGCGCTTGGCTTCGGCCTGCTTGCCGGCCGCCTCGTGCTCGGCCTGGGCCAGCGTGGTGATTTCCACCGCGCGGTGCTTGGCCGCGGTCTCGCCGGCCTGCGCTTCCTTGACCTGGCGCACCAGCAGTTCCTGGGCCTTGCCTTCGGCTTCAAGGATCAGCACCTGCTTCTGGCGGTCGGCCTCGGAAACTTCACGCACTTCCTTGATGCGCTCTTCTTCCTGCGCCACGGTCTTGTCGATGGCGATGCGCTCGCGGGTGATGTTGGCCACGTCCATCTTGCCGGACTCGACCACCTTGTCGCGCTCCACGCCCTGCAGCTGCACTTCGCGCTGGGTGGTGACCTGCTCCAGCTGACGCGCGCGCTCGACCCGCTCGGATTCGATGGCCACCGCGCGCTGGCGGTTCTGCTCGGCCACTTCGACTTCACGCATGCGGTTCTGCTCGCGGATTTCGATCACTTCCTGCGCTTCGATGCGGGCCTGTTCGGACAGCTGGCGCTGTTCTTCCTGGACCTTGGCGGTCTCGGCTTCCTCGCGGGCGCGGATGGTATCGATCTCGCGCTTCTGCCGTGCTTCGGCCTCGGCCTGCTGGCGCTCCAGCGCCAGCAGCGCTTCGCGCGCCTCGACGTTCTTCTTGGTGATGGCCAGCTTTTCGTTCTGTTCGAGCTCGTTGGTCACCACGTTGTGGGTGGCGGTGAGTTCGGTGATCTTGCGGATGCCCTGGGCGTCGAGGATGTTGTTCTGGTCCAGCAGCAGCTTCGGGGTCTGCTCCAGGTAATCGATGGCCACGTCTTCCAGCGCGTAGCCGTTGAGGTCGTTGCCGATCACCGCGATGATCTCGTCGCGGAATTCCTGGCGCTTCTCGAACAGTTCGGTGAACTCGAATTTCTTGCCGACCGTCTTCAGCGCTTCGGAGAACTTGGCGTTGAACAGCTCATCGACCGCGTGCTTGTCCGAGGCGCGATCGGCGCCGATGGCCTTGGCCACGCGCAGCACGTCGGCCTGGGTTTCGTTGACGCGCAGGTAGAAGGCCACGGCGATGTCGGCGCGCATGTTGTCGCGGCAGATCAGGCCTTCCTTGCCACGGCGGTCGATCTGCAGGGTGATCAGGCTGATCCGCATCAGCTCGGCGCGGTACAACACCGGGATGATCAGCGCACCGGTGAAGTGCACCTTCGGCTGGGAACTCATGTCGTTGACGATCAGGGCCACGCCCTGGTCCACCTTGCGATAGAACGCCTTGAACAGCCCGGCGAGGCCAAGCAGGAGGACCAGCAGGATGCCGACCCCGATCACGAACGGGGCCAAGGTCGCAAAACTCATCGGTGGATCTCCTTATCGCCCGGGATCAGGCTGTCTTGGATGGAAAGCGCGGGGTGGTCGTTTTCACGCACCACCAGGTAATGGTTGTGTTCGGCCACGTAGTCCAGCAGCACCACGCGCTCGCCGCGCACCAGGGTGGCGCCCTCACGCGAACGCACCTGCAGGATGAGGCCGGCGCCGCCGTCATCGACGTTGGCGTAGCCGCTGCCGGCAGTGACCTGCGGCGAGGCAACCACGCCGACACGACCCAGCAGCGAGGCCTGCGCGACCGGGCGCAGGCGCAGCAGCAGGCGTCGGATCGGGCGCAGCACGATCACGCTGAGCGGCACGGCGGGAATCAGCGCAAGTACGGCGGTAACGCTGCCCGCCAGCCACCGCAACGGCGTCGGCAATGACTGCAGCAGGAACAGATGCACGAAATAGGTGGCGGTCCACCCGAAGAAGGCCAGCAGCGCGATCACCAGCATCACCGGCGCGCCGCCCAGGCCGAGCCGCGAAAACATGCCGGAGATACCGTGCAGGCCGTCATCGCCCAGGTGCAGGTCCATGCCGTCGTGGGCGATGGCGTCATCGACCATGCCGCACGCGGCCAGCAGCCAGTACAGCACGGCGAACGCCAGCACGATGCTGTAAGGCAGCGTGGGGAACGTCAACGCGACAGTGAGGAACTCGTTCATTCCATGTCTTCCTTGCGATGGCGGCCGACCTTTCCCCCGGCTGCCTCCTGTGGGCGCGCGCTCCGGCGTGCCCGTCTACGCGCCGTCCCAGCCGCGCCATGTCCTGTCGATGCTACGTGAAATTTGGCGGTGCGCCCATAGCAACGCCGCTACGCGTTGCGCAGCAGGGAAAAAGGGTGTCGGCAAAGGCCCCCGGGCCGACGACAGGTCGGCCGGTACGGCTCAATCAGCTTCGTGGCAGTCCGCGCGGCGGACTTCCTCGACGAACTTGCGCATCTTGTAGCCGTCCTTGATGCCCGGCTCGGACTCGATGCCGCTGGATACGTCCACGCCCCACGGCAGGGTCGCCACGATCGCGTCGAACACGTTGTCCGGGGTGATCCCGCCGGCGAGCAGGAACGGCCGGTGCAGGCCGGTGGGCAGGCGGGTCCAGTCGAAGGCCACGCCCGTACCGCCGCCGCCGCCGGGGGCGTGGCTGTCGAACAGGAAGCCGGCCGCGCTCGGGTAACGCAGTTGCAGCTGGCGCGCGTTGACCTCATCGCGGCCGCCCATCGCCACGGCCTTCAGGTAGGGCATGTTGAAGCTGCGGCAGAACGACTCGTCTTCCTCGCCATGGAACTGCAGCAGGGTCGGACGCACGGTACGCAGCACTTCGCGCACCTCTTCCTTGCTGTTGTCGCGGAACAAAGCCACCACATCGACCATCGGCGCGATCGCCTGCCGCATCGCCCGCGCCTCGGCCGGGGCGACCCGGCGCTTGCTCTCACGGGCGAAAATGAAGCCGACCGCGTCCACGCCCAGCTCCCCCGCCAGGCGGACATCGCCAGCGCGGGTCATGCCGCAGAACTTGATACGGGTGCGATAGAAAGAGCGGCTCATAAAGTGACCTCGGCGGGCAGTTGCCAGTTGTCGGGGTACAAGGGTCCAACGAACACCAATCCCTGCGGCGGTGCAGTCGGCCCGGCCACGGTGCGGTCCTGGCCAGCCAGCAGCTCGCCCATCCACGACACCGGTTTGTCCCCGGATCCGACCAGGATCAGTGAACCGACGATATTGCGCACCATGTGATGAAGGAATGCATTGGCCTGAACGCAGACCTCCACCACCTCGTCCTCGCGCCGGACGCTGATCGCCTGCAGCTCGCGGCGGGCATGCAGGGCCTCGCACTGGATGCTGCGGAAGGCGCTGAAGTCGTTTTCGCCCAGCAGCGCCTGCGCCGCCGCATGCATCCGCCCGGCGTCCAGCGGCCGTCGCTCCCAGCTCAGGGTCTGCCGGTGCAGCGCCGGGCGTACCTGGCGGTTGAGCAGGCGGTAGCGGTAGCGCCGGGCCCGCGCCGAGAAACGCGCGTGGAAATCCTCGGCCACCGGCACGCACCAGCGCACCGCGATCGAACGCGGCAGGCGGGTGGTGGTGCCCAGGGTCCATCCGCGTGGATCACGGGCGACGTCGGTGTCGAAGTGCACCACCTGGCATTGCCCATGCACGCCGGCATCGGTACGGCCGGCGCAGGTGACCTTGATCGGGGCGTCGGCCACCGAGGACAACGCCTCCTGCAGGCTGGCCTGCACGCTGGGACAACCGCTTTCGCCCAGCTGCTGCCAGCCCTTGTATTCACTGCCGTCGTACTCCACGCCCAGTGCGTAACGCATGCTCAACCTCTGTTGCATCGGGGACCGGCGCGGGAGCGACCGGTCGTAATCTCAGGCCGGGTCGCGTGCGGCCCACACCGCCAGCGGCCTCAACCGGTCGCGCTCACCCCAGCCGCGCCAGCAGCTCGCGCGCCTGCGCCTGGCTGTGCGGATCGGCTGCGGCGACCACGTCCTGCAGCAGAGTGCGCGCGGTTTCGGCATCGCCCAGGTCCAGGTAGGCGATCGCCAGTTCCAGGCGATCGCGACCGGCGGCCGGTACGCCGTGGCTGCTGTCGAGGTCGCTGCCGGTGCCGACGTCGAACGGTGCGAGGGCATCGTGAGCGGTGTCGGTGTCGGTCTCGGTGTCAGGGTGGGTGTCGACACGGGCGTCGGCGGCTGCGTTGCCTTCGTCGGGGAATTCGAACACGCCGCGGAACGCGGGCTGCGCGGCGGCCTCCAGCGCGTGCACCGGCGTCGGATCGACCGGACTATCGAGATCGGCGGCAGCGTAGCTGCGGGGGTCCGGGTCGGTGATGACGTCATCGACGACGGTGATATCGCGGTCCACGCCGTCCACCGTATCAACGGCGGCGGCGCGGTAACCCGGCTCAGGCTCGAGACTGAACACCGGCTCGCGGCGTCCACCATCAAGCACATACCCCGGCGGCGTTGCGTAGTCCTCGGTGACGTCCTCGACCGGATCGGCATCGTGCGGCTCCTGCTGCGCAGCCAGTTCGTCGACGTAATCGGTCGCGGGCACCGCCGCCGCCAAGGCGGTGGCATCCAGTCCGTCGCGACGCAACGGCGGCAAGGGTGACGGCTTGCGGCGACGGGCCACGGCCCAGCCGGCTACGACCAGCAACAGCACCGCCAACCCCAGCCAGTACCAGCCCGCACCGCCGGCCTCGCGCGCAGCCGGGGCCTGGCCCAGGCGCTGCTGGGCCGCGGCCAGGTCGCTGTCCTTCATCGCGATCAGCGACTGCTGCTGCTTCTCCAGTTTTTCGAGTTCGGCCACGCGGCCGCGCAGCTCCTGGATTTCGGCATCGCGGGTGGCGACATCTTCCTTGGCCTGACGCAGTTGTTCGTTGCCCAGCATGTCACCCTCACTACCGGCAGCGGTGCCGGTGGTTGTCCCTGCATTGTTGTCGGTGGCGGCGACCGCCGGGGCGATCTCCAGCCGTGCACCGCCGGCAGCGGCCGGCGCCGTGGCCGGGCCGGGGCTGGCGGCCACGCCGCTGCTGGCCGGCTGCGGGATCGCTGCACGCGACTGGCGCCATTGCGCGGCATGCTCGCGCACGATCGCCGCCGCTTCATTGGCGTCGATCGTCGCGGCGTTTCCACCGGCGGGGCTGCGCAGCACCGCGCCCTGCTTGAGCAGGTTCACGTTGCCACGGATGAAGGCATCGGGATTGGCGCGCAGCAGCGCAATCATCGCCTGGTTGCGGTTGATGCCCTGCCCGCGCGCCACGCTGCCGGCAATCTGCGACAGCGTCTGGCCGCGCTGCACGGTGATGCTGCCATCGGCGGCCACGCTTGCGGGCGCGGGTGCGGGTGCGGGTGCAGGGGCGCGCGGGGTGCTGTTGCGCGGCGGCACCGGCACGGCGCGCGATGGGGTGGGGGCGGCTGCAACCGGGGTGGCCGGCTCAGCCGTCGGCACCGGATCGGGCTCGCGCACGATGGCGTTGGACATCGCGCCGGCCGGGGCGACGATCTCCGGTTCGGCCACGGCCAACGCGCTGTTGGGCGCATCGACCAGGGCGGAGTATTCGCGGACCAGGCGGCCCTGGCCCCAATCGGCTTCGATCAGGAAGTTCAGCGAGGGCGTGGTGACCGGGGCCTGCGTGCTGACCCGCACCACCGCCCGCCCCTGCGCGTTCTGGGTGAGCTCGAACTGCAGCTCACTGACCAGCCCGGCCGGGCGTTCCAGCCCGACCCGCGCGAAGGTGACCGGCGAGGCCAGGGCCACGCGCAGGTTCTGCAGCTCGGCTGGATCGGCCGAAATCACCGGAATTTCGGCCAGCAACGGCTGGCCGGGTTTGGACAGCACCCGGATATCGCCCAGCCCCAGGGCCATGGCGGAGCTGCTGGCCAGGGCCAGCAGCAGCGTGGACACATACTTGAGCGGGCGCAATGCGCCCGGAGCCCGGTTGTTCATGGCGGCCAATATAACGGCTCCCCCCGTGATCGGCGATGGTTCAATTGCAGCGGCCGATGGCATCCCCATGCCATCGGCACTGCGCGATCAGCCTTCGGCGGCGACCAGTTCGGCCAACTGCACGGCGTTGAGGGCGGCGCCCTTGCGGATGTTGTCCGACACGATCCACAGGTTCAGGCCACGCGGGTGCGAGAGATCCTCGCGGATCCGGCCGACATACACCGCATCGTTGCCCGAGGCGTGGGTGACCGGGGTCGGGTAACCGCCGGCTTCGTGCTTGTCGACCACTTCCACGCCGGGCGAGCGCGACAGCAGTTCGCGCGCGGCCTCCGGGGTGACCTTGTCGCGGGTTTCGATGGTCACCGCTTCGGAGTGGCCGTAGAACACCGGCACGCGCACCGCGGTGGGGTTCACCAGGATGCTGTCATCGCCAAGGATCTTGCGGGTTTCCCAGACCAGCTTCATCTCTTCCTTGGTGAAGCCGTTGTCCAGGAAGTCGTCGATGTGCGGGATCAGGTTGAAGGCGATCTGCACCGGGAAGCGCTGCGGGTCGATCTGCTGGAAGCTGAGCAGCTGGCCGGTCTGCTTGCCGAGTTCTTCCAGCGCCGAACGCCCGCCACCGGACACCGACTGGTAGGTGGCCACGTTGATGCGCACGATGCCGTACTGGCGGTGCAGCGGGGCGAGCGCGACCAGCATCTGCATGGTCGAGCAGTTCGGGTTGGCGATGATCCCGCGCGGGCGGTGCTTCAGCGCATCGGGGTTCACTTCGGAGACCACCAGCGGCACGTCATCGTCGTAACGGAACGCCGAGGAGTTGTCGATCACCACCGCACCGGCGGCGGCGAACTTCGGGCCGAACTCCTTGGACACGCTGCCACCTGCGGAGAACAGCGCGATGTCCACGCCGGTCGGGTCGAAGTCGGCCAGGTCCTGGACCTTGATCTTGTCGCCCTGGAAGTCGATTTCGCCACCGGCCGAACGCGAGGACGCGAGCAGGCTCAGCGTGGCGATCGGGAAGTTGCGCTCGGCCAGGATGGCCAGCATGGTTTCGCCGACAGCACCGGTGGCACCGACGACGGCGACGTGGAAACGACGATCTGGATTGTTCATGAGAACCTCTTGTTGGGGTGCCGACCTGCGGTCGGCAGCTACCGTGCTTTGGGGATGTGTACCAACCAACGGTTGATACCTACCGGAATTTGAAAGGGGTGTGCCAACCGACGGTTGGTACCTGCCAC
The DNA here is from genome assembly GCF_056400525.1 of Stenotrophomonas sp. P5_A9. Taxonomy (NCBI): domain Bacteria; kingdom Pseudomonadati; phylum Pseudomonadota; class Gammaproteobacteria; order Lysobacterales; family Lysobacteraceae; genus Stenotrophomonas; species Stenotrophomonas sp. P5_A9. Next base: position 3,301 of record NZ_JBFULC010000063.1, on the reverse strand, counting down.
GCGCTGGGTTCGGGGAACCTCGCCTGCTGGTCGCGGAGGTTCCCTATCGTTTTGCGTCGTCGATGTTTTTGGCGCCCACGGTCGCGCCGCCGGCAACGGCGGCTTTCACGGCGTCGGCGTTGATCGCGCTCGGCGGGTTGCCGGCATGCGGGCCGAGGCCCAGCGCGGCGGTCAGGTTGTCCACCGCCAGCTGCACCATCGCCCGGCGCGTGGCCCGGCTGGCACTGCCGATATGCGGGGTCAGCACGATGTTGTGCAGGGCCAGCAGTTCCGGGCGTACCGTGGGCTCGCCTTCGAACACGTCCAGCCCGGCCGCTGCCAGGCGACCGTTGGCCAGGGCATCGGCCAGCGCGAGCTCGTCGACGATGCCACCGCGGGCGATGTTGACCAGGGTAGCGCTCGGCTTCATTTTCGCCAGCGCGTCCGCATCGATGATGTGGTGCGAGGAGGCGTTGTAGGGCAGCACCAGTACCAGGTGGTCGACCTGGGTGAGCAGGGTCTCCAGGTCCACGTACTGCGCGCCAACCTCGGCCTCGGTGGCCTCGGGCAGCCGCGAGCGGTTGTGGTACAGCACGCGCATGCCGAAGCCGAGCGCACCGCGCCGGGCGATGCCCTGCCCGATCCGGCCCATGCCCAGGATGCCCAGCGTGCTGCCGTGGATGTCGGCGCCGAGCATGGTCTGGAACGACCACTGGCCCCACTGGCCCTCGCGCAGCCAGCGTTCGGACTCGGTGATGCGCCGGGCGGTGGCCATCAGCAGCGCGAAGCCGAGGTCGGCGGTGGTTTCGGTCAACACGTCCGGGGTATTGCTGGCGAGGATACCGGCGGCACTGAGCGCCTCGACATCCAGGTTGTTGTAGCCGACGCCGACGTTGGCGATCGCGCGCAGCTGCGGCGCATTGGCAATCTCGGCCGCGCCGATGCGTTCGTTGAGGGTGATCAGCGCGCCGTCCACGCCTGCCAGCCGCTCGGCCAGCTGCTGCGGCGTGTAGCGGGTGACCTCGGCGGCCATGTCCAGGTCGACATGCTGCCCGAGCTGTTCGACGACGTCATCGAACAGCGGCTGGCTGACCCAGACCCGGGGACGCCGATCAACCATCGATCGTGCCCGGAATGCGCGGGGTGATGTCGCCGACATCGCCACACTGGGCGCGGTGGCGCAGCGCCTGGTCCATCAGCACCAGCGCCATCATCGCCTCGGCGATGGGCGTGGCACGGATGCCGACGCAGGGATCGTGGCGACCGGTGGTGATCACCTCGACCGCGTTGCCGTCGGCGTCCACGGTCGCGCCGGGCAGGCGCAGGCTGGAGGTCGGCTTGAGCACGATCGAGGCGGTGACCTGCTGGCCGGTGGAGATGCCACCGAGGATGCCACCGGCATGGTTGCTGGCAAAGCCCTCGGGGGTGATCAGGTCGCGGTGTTCGGTGCCCCGCTGGGTGACGCTGGCAAAGCCGTCGCCGATCTCCACGCCCTTGACCGCGTTGATGCTCATCAGCGCGGCGGCCAGTTCGCCGTCGAGCTTGCCGTAGATCGGCTCGCCCCAGCCCGGCGGCACGCCATCGGCGACCACGTTGACGCGCGCGCCAACCGAATCACCGGACTTGCGCAGCGCATCCATGTAGCTCTCCAGCGCCGGCACCTGTTCGGCGGCCGGCCAGAAGAACGGGTTGTCTTCCACCGCCGACCAGTCGTGCCCGGTCGGGGTGATCTCGCCCAGCTGGGAAAGGTAGCCGCGCACGGTCACGCCGAAGCGCTGCTGCAGCCACTTCTTGGCAATGACGCCCGCAGCCACGCGCATGGTGGTTTCGCGCGCGGACGAGCGGCCGCCACCGCGCGGGTCGCGGATGCCGTACTTCTGCCAGTAGCTGTAGTCGGCGTGGCCCGGGCGGAACTGCTGGGCGATGTTGGTGTAGTCCTTGCTGCGCTGGTCGGTGTTGCGGATCAGCAGCGCGATCGGGGTGCCGGTGGTACGCCCTTCGTACACGCCGGACAGGATCTCGATATCGTCGGTCTCGCGTCGCGCCGAGGTGTGCCGGCTCTTGCCGGTGGCGCGGCGCTGCAGGTCGTGGGCGAATTCATCGGCAGTGATGTCCAGCCCCGGCGGGCAGCCATCGATCACGCAGCCGATCGCCGGACCGTGCGATTCGCCGAAGGTGGTGACGGTCAGCAGTCTGCCGAAGCTGTTGGAACTCACGGCCGCTGCGCTGCCAGTTCGGTGATGCGGGCGCTGTGGGCGATCAGTTCACGGCATTCGACGGCGAAGATGCCCATCTGGCCAACCTTGAATTCGACCCAGGCAAAATCGACTTCCGGCAGCAGCTTGATCAGGTGCTGCTCGGATTCGCCCACTTCGCAGATCAGCAGACCGTCTTCGCTGAGGTGCAGCGGGGCGTCGCGCAGGATCTTGAGCACCAGGTCCAGGCCATCATCACCCGCACGCAGGCCCATTTCCGGCTCGTAGGAGTATTCCTTCGGCAGGGCATCGGTTTCGTCATTGGTGACGTAGGGCGGGTTGGTGACGATGAGGTCGTAATGGCGGCCGGTGAGGCCGTTGAACAGGTCGGACTTGAGCAGGGTGACGTTGTGCGCCTGCAGGCGTTCCTTGTTCTCATGCGCCAGCGCCAGGGCGTCGTCGCTGAGGTCCACGCCGTCCACTTCCCAGTTGGGGTAGTAGTGGCCCATGGCGATGGCGATGCAGCCCGAGCCGGTGCACAGGTCGAGGGCGCGATGGACGTCGCGGCCGGCGAGCCACGGCTCGAAACCGGTTTCGATGAGTTCGGCGATGGGCGAGCGCGGCACGAGGGCGCGGCTGTCGCTCTTGAAGCTGAGGCCGGCGAACCAGGCTTCACCGGTGAGGTAGGCGGCCGGGAGGCGTTCGGTGATGCGGCGTTCGAACAGGGCCAGGACCTCGGCCTTCTCCGGGGTGGTCACGCGCGCGGCGCCGTAGGCCGGACCGAGGTCGTGCGGCAGGTGCAGGCTGTGCAGGACCAGTTGGGTGGCTTCGTCCAGGGCGTTGTCGTAGCTGTGCCCGAAGGTCAGCCCGGCGGCGTTGAAACGGCTGGTGCCGTAGCGGATCAGGTCGATGATCGTATGGAGTTCGGCGGCCGTTTCGGCAGTCATGGCAAGGCAACAGACAAAGTGGCCCCCGATTATAGGCGACCCCATGCCCCCCGGCATCCGTTGCAGTCGAAAGTGGTTGTGTTGGGGGTTGGGGCGTTGGAGGCCTGAAGCAGGGTCAAGGTCAACGTCCACGGCGGTGCCGCGTTGTCTGCTGGCCGGGTCGGGGGGGGGGGGGGGGGG
>NZ_JBFULC010000062.1:0-23281 GCF_056400525.1 Stenotrophomonas sp. P5_A9 | reverse complement strand
CCGAGTATCCGGACGGCAACCACAATGCCTGGGATGCCACCTATGCCGATGCGGCGATGTGGGCGTGGCTGTTCGCGCAGCGCCGCTGATCGCGCCGGGTAGTGCCGGCCCCTGGCCGGCTCCCGATAAACCCACAATCGCCGTGTGGTGCCGGCCGCTGGCCGGCTCCCAATAAACCCACATTCGCCGGGTAGTGCCGGCCGCTGGCCGGCTCCCCATAAACCCACAATCCCCCGGTAGTGCCGGTCGCTGGCCGGCTCTGCATGAATCCAACGGCATGGGGAGCCGGCCAGCGACCGGCACTACCGGGGGATGGTGGGTTTATGGGGAGCCGGCCAGCGGCCGGCACTACCCGGCGAATGTGGGTTTATTGGGAGCCGGCCAGCGGCCGGCACCACACGGCGATTGTGGGTTTATCGGGAGCCGGCCAGCGGCCGGCACTACCCGGCGCGATCAGCGGCGCTGCGCGAACAGCCACGCCCACATCGCCGCATCGGCATAGGTGGCATCCCAGGCATTGTGGTTGCCGTCCGGATACTCGGTGTAGCGCACATCGTCGGCGCCCGCCTGGGCGAATGCGGCCTTCAATCGGCGGTCGTCCTCCGGCGGCACCACGTCATCCAGCGCGCCATGGAACATCCAGATCGGCACGTGTTTGAGGCGCTTGGCGATGGCCGCGTACGGATCGGCTTCATGGGCCACGTCCTCCACGAACAGAGTGGGGCGCACCGCGCGTGGGGCCAGCACGGCGCCGCAGACCGGCACGATGGCGGCAAAACGCTGCGGATTGTCCAAGGCGATGTTCCAGCTGCCGTAGCCGCCCATCGACATGCCGGTCAGGTACTGGCGCTGCGGGTCGGCGCCGAACTCGGCAAGGGTGGCATCCAGGGCCGCCAATGCCATCCGGTTGTTGGCCCCCGACCATTCTTCGCCAGCGGGCGCCTGCGGCAACACGACCAGGGCAGGGAAGCGGTCAGCGTGCCGGTGCAGGTAGGGGCCGAGGCCGGCCTTGGTCTGGCGACGGCCGTCGCGGCCACGCTCGCCGGAGCCGTGCAGGAACAGCACCACCGGCAAGGGTCCGGCATCGGCCGCCGCCGCACGCGGCACGAACACCTGGTAGTGCGCCGTGCGCCCCTCAACCTTGACCGCGCGCGCGACGAAGTGGCCGCGCGCTGTCTCCGGGACGCTCGCGCAACCGGTCATGACCATCATCGCCACCGCACCCAGCAGCCACCCACCCCAACGTCGCGCCATTGTCGTGCCCTGATTGAAATCGTTTTCAGTCTAGGCGCCCTGGCGGCGGGGGGCATCTTGYAGTGCATCAGTCCGGGCGCGGCACCGAGGCCAGGATCTCCAGCTGCTCGATCGCCTCGGGATGCCCGTCGGCGGCGGCGGCCTGCACCTGTGCCAGGCTGGGGTGGACCACCAGCAGGATCGGATTCTCGCAGTGCGGGCAGTCGAACTGCGCCTCGTCTTCGTGCAGTTCCATGGGCATCTGGCGCGCGCTGCCCTGCCACTCGCAGGCAGGGCAGGTGTAGCGCGCATCGCGCCAGCCGGGTTGGAAATAGTTGTCCAGGGTCAGGGCCATGCGGGGTCCGGAATCAATGCAGCAGGATCAGGGTGGCCAGGCCGAGGAAGCTGAAGAAGCCCATGACGTCGGTGACCGCGGTGACCACCACGGTACCGGCCACGGCCGGGTCGACGTTCATGCGCTTGAGCATCAGCGGCAGCAGCACGCCGGCCAGGGCGGCCGCGCAGAAGTTGATGACCAGCGCCATGGCGATCACCAGCGACAGCAGGAAACTGTGGAACCACACATAAGCGATGATGCCCACCACCGTGCCGATCAACGTGCCGTTGATCAGCGCCACGCGCGATTCCTTCCACAGCAGGATGCGTGCATTGCTCGGGCCGACCTGGCCCAGCGCGATGCCGCGCACCATCAGGGTCAGCACCTGCACCGCTGCGTTGCCGCCGACGCCGGCCACGATCGGCATCAGCACGGCCAGGGCGACCACCTTCTGCAGGGTCAGCTCGAACTGGCCGATCACGCTGGCGGCCAAGAACGCGGTGCACAGGTTGATGCCCAGCCAGACCACGCGGCCGCGTACGGCGCGCTTGATCGGCGAGAACAGATCTTCTTCTTCGTCCAGGCCGGCGGCGCCCAGCGCCTGGTGCTCGGCCTGCGAACGGATGATGTCGACCACGTCATCGATGGTGATGCGGCCGAGCAGGATGTTGTTGTCGTCCACCACTGGCGCGGACACCCAGTCATGGTCGGAGAACTGCCGGGCCACTTCATCGGCGTTCTCGCCGACGTCGATCGCCGGTTGTTCGTCATCGATCAGCCGGTTGATCGGGGTGTTGTCCTCGTGGGTCACCAGTGCGGCCAGCGATAGCCGGCCCAGGTATTGGTGACGGCGGCTGACCACGAACAGGTGATCGGTGTGGTCGGGCAGTTCGCCGCGCAGGCGCAGGTAGCGCAGCACCACGTCCACGTTGACGTCGGCGCGCACGGTCACCACATCCGGGTTCATCAGGCGGCCGGCGCTGTCCTCGGGATAGGACAGCACCTGCTCAAGCCGCTCGCGGTTCTCGCGGTCCATCGACTTGAGCACTTCATCGATGACCGTATCGGGCAGATCTTCGACCAGGTCGGCAAGGTCATCGATGTCCAGGTCTTCGACCGCGGCGATGATTTCGTCCGGGTCCATGTCGGCCAGCAGGCTTTCGCGCACTTCCTCGCCGACGTGGACCAGCACCTCGCCGTCGTCTTCCGGATCGACCAGGCCCCACACCACCTCGCGCTTGCCCGGCGGCAGCGATTCGAGCAGGTTGCCGATCTCGGCCGGCGCAAGCGTGTTGACCAGCCGGCGCACCGGACCCAGTCGCCCGCTGTCCAGTGCATCGGACAACAGCCGCAGTTGGCGTGCCGTCTTGTCGTGGCGTACGGCTTCGGCCATGGGCAGCTCCTGCGGAAAAGAAAAGGCCGCGATCCGGAACAGGATGCGGCATGTGCGGTGGTCACCGCGTCATTATCGCGTGCTTGTGTGTCAATCGGGTAGGTGCGCAGGCGGCGATGCGCGTGTGGACGCACGCACTCGGCGACGGTGGTGCCGGCCCCCCGCCGGCACCACCGGTCATGCCGTGGCCAGGCCCGCCTTCTCGATCCAGCGTTCAATCCCGCGTCGGTCGCGAGCCTGCAGCAGCTTCGGTGCCATCGCCTGCAACACCGACAGGTCGCTGTCGCGGATCGCGCGGCGCACTTCCAGTAGCGTGCCTGGGTGCAGGCTGAACTCGGTCAAGCCCAGCGCCAGCAGCAGCCGCGTCATCAGCGGGTCGCCGGCGATCTCCCCGCACACCGCCACCGGGATGTCGTAGGCCTGGCCGGTGCGCAGGATATGTGCCAGCAGCCGCACCACCGCCGGATGCAGCGGCGAGTACAGCTCACCGACCGCTTCGTTGTTGCGGTCGGCGGCCAGCAGGTACTGCACCAGGTCGTTGGTGCCGATGGACAGGAAGTCGACCAGGTCGATGAAGCTCTCCAGCGCGATCGCCGCGGCGGGCACTTCGATCATCGCGCCGAACGGGATGTGTTCGGCCACCTCGTAGCCTTCGGCGCGCAGCAGCGCGGCCTGCTTGTGCAGGCGCCGGCGCACCGCCAGGATTTCCTCGCGGGTGCTCACCATGGGGATCAGGATGCGCAGCTTGCCGTAGGCCGACGCGCGCAGGATCGCGCGCAGCTGGGTGTCGGCGACCTTGGGCCGCGCCAACGACAGGCGCACGCCGCGCAGGCCCAGCGCCGGGTTCTCTTCGTTGCTCAGGGTCAGCCCGGTGCGGTCGGCCTTGTCCGCGCCCAGGTCCAGGGTGCGGATGGTGACCGGCCGCCCGCTCATGCCAAGCGCGGCATCGCGGTAGGTTTCGAACTGCTCCTGCTCGTCGGGCAGTTCGTTGCGCTGCAGGAACAGGAATTCGGTACGGTACAGGCCCAGTCCGTGCGCGCCCAGCGCATGCGCCTGGGTGACGTCCTCGCTGGATTCGGCATTGGCCAGCAGGGCGATGTCGACGTTGTCGCGGGTGCGGGTCGGCTTGGTCCGCAGCCGGCCCAGTTCGCGCTGCTCGCGCGCATGCTCACGCAGTCGCAGGCGGTAGTCGCGCAGGTCGGGTGCCTGCGGGTTGATGGTGACGGTACCGTCGCTGCCATCGATGATCAGTACGTCGCCGTCGGCGACCTTCTGCAGCACGTTGGGTACATTGACGATCAGGGGCAGGTGCAGGCTGCGCGCCAGGATCGCACTGTGCGAGAGCGCGCTGCCGCCGGCGGTGACGATGCCGACCACGCCGTGGGCCTGCAGCTGGGCCAGCTCGGAGGGGGCGATGTTGTCGCAGACCAGGATTTCCCCGGCCATCCCTTTGACGTCCGGCGGGCGCTTCTGCAGGAAGGCGTGGATGCGCCCGATCACATGGTCCAGGTCGTCCATGCGGCTCTTCAGGTAGGCATCGTCCATGCCATCGAAGACCTTGGCCAGGCGGTCGCGCTGCACGCGCAGCGCATAGCCGGCGCTGTAGGGACCGCTGCGGATCAGCTCATCCAGGCCAAACAGCAGCTCGGGGTCATCCAGCAGCAGCGCGTGCAGGTCGAGGAATTCGCCGACTTCCTGGTTGAGCGCGCCATGCAGGCGTTGGCGCAGGTCGTGCATTTCGCCGCGGGCCGCTTCCACGGCCACGTGCAGACGCTCCAGCTCAGCCTCGATCTTGCCCGGCGGAATCCGCTGCTCGGCCACTTCCAGCGCATGCGGCAGGCGCACCCGGGCGCGGCCCAGGGCGTTGCCGCGCGAGGCACCGTGGCCGGACAACAGCATCGCCCCGGACGCGGTCCGGGCCGGTGCGGAGGATCCCGGTCGCGGCTGCCCCCCCATGCTCAGCTGTCCTCGTCGAAACGCCGTTCGAACAGTCCCACCACCGCCTCCATCGCGGCGGCTTCATCCTCGCCGTCGATGCGCACGGTGACCGGGGTGCCCTGGCCGGCGGCCAGCAGCATCACGCCCATGATGCTCTTGGCGTTGATCTCGCGGCCCTTGGCGGCCATGGTCACATTGCAGCGGAAAGGCGCCAGCTCCTGCACCAGCTTTGCAGTGGCGCGGGCGTGCAGGCCCAGGCGGTTGGATACGGTGAGTTCACGTTCAAGCATCGTCGACAATCGCTCCATTGCGAGTGCCTGCCGCGGCTGTGGCAGGCAATTGATCCAGTCCCTGTTCCGGATAATTCATCACCCGCAACAACATCGGCAGGCTAAGCGCCGAAACCCGGCGAACCGGGGTGCCCAGACGAGCCAGTTGCCCGGCCAGATTGCTGGGGCTGGCGCCGTACAGGTCGGTCAGGATCAGCACGCCCTGGCCGCTGTCCACCCGGCGCAAGGCGGCCGAGGCGAGCGGTAACAGGACGTCCAGGTCTGCGTCGAACGGTACTTCGAAAGCGTCGGTCTTCAGCGGCAGGTGCCGCAGCAGCCGGGTCGCCACCTCCAGCAGGGAGGTGCCAACGCCAGGATGAGTTACGAGGAGAATGCCACAGGTCATCTTCGAACGTTAACAGGTCAACATGAATTGGGGGTAGGGGGTGGGCCGCATGTGGCGTATCCCGGGTCGAGGCCGTGGGCACGCCGACCCTTGAAAAAGCGCATCCGGGCGCGGAGCAGCCGGCCGGCTGACATAGGAGTGTTCCACGGCCGATGACCGCTACCGCCGTCAATCCTCCTCGCGATGGAAGGTGGCCACTTCGGCCCAGCCCTGGTCGCGGGCATGCCGGGCCATGCGTTCGGCCATGTAGACCGAGCGGTGCTTGCCGCCGGTGCAGCCGAAGGCGACGGTGACATAGCTGCGGGTGTCATTGCCCAGCCGTGGCAGCCAGGTGTCCAGGAAGTCGATCAACTGGGCGGCGTAGCGCTGCACGTCCGGCTGCGCGTCCAGGTGTTCGCGCACGCCGGCATCGCGGCCGGACAACGGGCGCAGCGCCGGGTCCCAGTGCGGGTTGGGCAGCACCCGCACGTCGAACACGAAGTCCGCTTCGGCCGGCACGCCACGCTTGTAGGCGAAGGATTCAAACAGCAGCGACAGCTTGTTGCCATGGGTCATGGCGAACTCGGTGACCACTTTGCGGCGCAGTTGGTGCACGTTGAGCGTGGTGGTGTCGATCACCGCATCGGCGGCACGGCGCAGCGGCGCGGTCAGCTCGCGTTCGCGGGCGATCGCCTCGGGCAATGACAGCCCCAGCTGGCTCAACGGGTGGCGACGACGGGTATCGGCGTAGCGCTTGAGCAGGGTTTCGTCGGTGGCATCGAAGAACAGCAGCTGCGCATCCAGCCCGGCGGCCTGGGCCTCTTCGCGCCAGTGCGACAGCTGGCTCAGATCGCTCTGCCCACGCACGTCGATGCCCACTGCCAGTCGGCGCGGGGCGTCGGCGTCGTGCCCGGCCAGCAGGCTGCGCACGAAGTCGGGCAGCAGGTTGATCGGCAGGTTGTCCGAGCAGTAGTAGTCCAGGTCTTCCAGGGTCTTCAGCGCGACCGTCTTGCCCGAGCCCGACAGCCCACTGACGATGATCAGGGTGGCGGCGGCAGGCGCGGAGGCGGGGGTATTCATGGCGTTCGGCGTTCCAGCAGGTTGCTGTGGCGGGCGATGAACATCGCCGCGGGGTCGATGCCCTTGGTACGTAGAATGTGCAGCCGGGTGGCCGCCTCGGTCAGCACCGACAGGTTGCGGCCGGGCATCACCGGCAGGGTGATCAGCGGCACGTCCAGGTCCAGCACGTGGCGGGTGCCGGAATCGCCGGTCAGGCGCTCGTAGCCGTGCGGGGTGGGTTCGGTCATGGGCTTGGTCAGGTGGACGATCAGCCGAAGGTACTTGTTCTTCTTTACCGCTGTATCACCGAACATCTCGCGCACGTTGAGCACGCCCAGGCCGCGCACTTCCAGCAGGTCCTGCAGCAGCTCGGGGCAGGTGCCGTCGAGCACGTCCGGGGCGATCTGGGTGAACTCGGGGGCGTCATCGGCGACCAGGCGGTGGCCGCGGCTGAGCAGCTCCAGCGCCAGCTCGCTCTTGCCCGAGCCCGCTTCGCCGGTGATCAGCACGCCGATGGAGTAGATCTCCATGAACACGCCATGCAGGATCACCCGCGGCGCCAGCGTGCGCGCCAGGTGGTATGACAGGTGGTTGAGCAGCTCGTGGCCGCGCTTGGGCGAGATCCACAGCGGCGTCTGCGATTCGTCGGCGGCCGCGCGCAGGTCTTCCGGGCAGGGCTGGTTGCGGGTGATCACCAGCGCCAGCGGGTGCGACTGCATGATCCGCTCGATGGTCTCCCAGCGCTGGCGCGAGTCCAGCGAGTCCAGCCAGGACAGTTCCTCGGTCCCCAGGATCTGCACCTTGTTGGGGTAGATCGCGTTGAGGTAGCCGGCCAGCGATGGGCGCCGCGAGACGGTGTTGCCTGCTTCCAGTTCGCGGCGCTCGCCCTGCTTGCCGGCAACCCAGCGCAGGGCCAGGCGGTCGCGCTGCTGTTCGAACAGCTCACGCGCGGTGATGCTGGTGTTCATGCGGCGCTCGCTGGCGGGGGAAATTCGATGACCTGGCGCAGTGCCTCGCCGTCGCGCGCGTCGCGCAGCGCCTGGCGGATGGCCGGCTCGGAGAACAGCTCGGCCAGCTCGGACAGCAGCATCAGGTGTTGATGGGTGTAATGGGCGGGGACGGCGATGGCGAACACCAGGTCCACCGGCTCGTCGCCGCCGAACTCGACCGGGGCTTCCAGTCGCAGCAGGGCGCCGCGGGGACGTTCAAGCAGCGGCGCGCGGCCGTGCGGGATGGCGATGCCATGGCCGATCGCCGTGCTGCCCAGCTGCTCGCGCTGGCACAGGTTCTGGTAGATCTGCTCGGCATTGGCTTCGCGGCAAGCCAGCAGCCGGGCGGCTGCCAGCAGGACGCTGTCGCGATCGGCGGCCGGCAACACTTGCGTGCGCACGGCCGCCAGAAGATCAGTCAAGGGCATGTCAGGGAAAGCGCGAGGACGTCAGTCGTCATTGTCGCCCACGGGCAGCGGTGCGTGCTGCTGTTTTTTCTCCTTGTGCTTGATCACAAGGCGGTCCAGCTTGTCGGCCAGGATGTCGATCGCCGCATACATGGTCTGGCCGCCGGCCTCGGCGTGCAGGGTCTGGCCGGGAACGTTGGCACTGGCATCGGCGTGATGCTCGTTCTTGCGCAGCTCAAGGGTCACCCGAACCTCGCAGTGCTGGTCGAAGTGCTTGCCCAGGCGCTGCAACTTGGTTTCCACGTATTCCTGCAGGGCCGGGGTGACTTCCACGTCTTTGCCAAACGTCTCGATGCGCATCGGGTATCTCCTTTGTTCGGATGTGCCAATGAACCTTCCCGCCAGGCGCGGTGGAGCGTCAGACGATTCGTACCCTTTCGTGCGAGGCGGAAATGTTCATGGCCTCACGATACTTCGCCACGGTGCGGCGCGCCACCGGTATTCCGGTGGTCTTGAGCAGGTCAGCCAGCTTGGCGTCAGAAAGCGGCTTGCGCGGGTTCTCGTCGTCGATCAGGCGCCGGATCATGGCCTGGATGGCGGTGCTGGAGGCTTCGCCGCCGCTGTCGGTGTCGATGCCGGAGGCGAAGAACGCGCGCAGCGGCAGGGTGCCACGCGGGGTGCGCACGTACTTGCGGGCGATGGCGCGGGAAATGGTGGATTCGTGCAGGCCCAGTTCGCCGGCGACCTCGCGCAGGGTCAGCGGGCGCAGCGCCTGTTCGCCGAACTCCAGGAACGCGGCCTGCTGCTGCAGCAGGCTGCGCATCACCCTCAGCAGGGTTTCGCCACGCGCCTCCAGGCCCTTGAGCAGCCAGCGCGCTTCCTGCAGGTGGGCGCGCAGGTAGCCGGCGTCGGCGTCACCGCAACGGCGGATCATCTGCTCGTAGCCGCGGTGGATCACCACCTTCGGTCCGGCATGGGCGGCCAGGGCGGCGCGCCACACCCCGTTCTGGCGCCAAACCACGCAATCGGGCACCACGTAGCTGTCATGGGCCAGCTCGCCGATCTGGGTCCCTGGACGCGGGTCCAGCGAGCGCAGCAGCTGCACGGCGGTGTCGACCTCGGCCAGCGGTTCGCGCAGTTCCTGCGCCAACCCGGCCACGCCACTGCGTGGCAACCGTTCCAGCGGGCCGTCGGCGATGCGCCGGGCCAGCGCCAGGCCGGGGGTATCGGCGGACAGCACGTCCAGCTGCAGCTGCAGGCATTCGCCCAGGCTGCGCGCGCCGACTCCGATCGGGTCGAAGCGCTGGATCTGGTGCAGCACGGTCAGTATTTCGGCTTCATCGGCGTGAATGGCCGGGAGCAGCGTGTCGGCGATGGCCGACAGTGGCTCGCGCAGGTAGCCGTCGTCTTCGAAGGCGTCGATCAGCGCCGCGCCGATGCTGCGGTCGCGCGTGGACAGGTGCGACAGGTGCAGCTGCCACAGCAGGTGGTCGGCCAGGCTTTCGGTTTCGGCCACGCGCTCGGCAGCGCTGCCGTTGTCGTCATCGTCGAACGAGCCACCGCTGTTGCCGCTGCTCCAGTCGCCTTCACCGGGCGACCAGTCGTCGCTGGCCGAGGCCTGGTGCTCGCCGTCGGTGTGCGTGTCGGCCGGTGTCGGCGGGCGCTCGTCGTCGCTGGGCGCAACGTCCAGCGTCGGCTCGGCGTTCTCGGCCCAGTCCAGCAGCGGGTTGGTCTCCACCGCCTCGGCGATTTCCAGCTCCAGTTCTGCGCTGGACATCTGCAACAGCTTGATGGCCTGACGCAGCTGCGGCGTCATGACCAGTTGTTGTCCCAGCGATGTCTGCAGCCGTGCTTTCATGCCTGTGCCGAACGGAAGGAAGGCGTTGCGGCGGCCGCTGGATCAGAGCTTGAAGGTGTCCCCAAGGTAGACGCGGCGGACGTCGGCGTTGGCCAGGATCTCGTCCGGCGCGCCCTGTGCCAGCACGCTGCCTTCGTTGAGGATATACGCGCGGTCGCAGATTCCCAAGGTTTCGCGGACATTGTGGTCGGTGATCAGCACGCCGATGCCACGCTGCTTGAGATGGGTGACGATGCGCTGGATTTCACCGACCGAGATCGGGTCGACACCGGCGAAGGGTTCGTCGAGCAGGATCAGGCGCGGTTTGGCGGCCAGCGCGCGGGCGATTTCACAGCGGCGGCGCTCGCCACCGGAGAGGCTGGCACCGAGCTGGTCGGCCACGTGGTTGATCTGCAGTTCGTCCAGCAGGCTGGCCAGTTCCTTTTCGCGGCCGGCCTTGTCCAGGTCTTCGCGCAGTTCCAGCACCAGGCGCAGGTTGTCGGCCACGGTCAGCTTGCGGAACACCGACGGTTCCTGCGGCAGGTAGCCCACGCCCTGCTTGGCGCGGGTATACATCGGGTCGCTGGTGATGTCCTTGCCGTCCAGCACGATGCTGCCGGCGTCGGTCTCGACCAGACCGACGATCATGTAGAAGCAGGTGGTCTTGCCGGCACCGTTGGGGCCGAGCAGGCCGACCACTTCACCGGCCTCCAGGGTCAGGCCGAAATCCTTGACCACTTCGCGCTGCTTGTAGCGCTTGCGCAGACCTTTGGCGACGAGCATTACTTCTTGCTCCCGGCGGTGGGAACGGTGGTCTTGGTTGCCGGCGTGGCGGCTGCCGGGGCGGCGGTCTTGTTCTTGGGCGGGATCACGGTGCGCACGCGGGTGCCGTCGCCGCCGCTGTTCATCTCGCCGGTGCGGGTGTTGTAGGTCATCTTCTGGCCGGCATTGGTGCCACGCGCGCTCTTGACGTGGTAGTTGCCGGTCATGGTCAGCACTTCGGACTTGATGTCGTAGTCGATGCGGTCGGCGCTGGCGTCCATCCAGGTGCCGTCATCGAGCTGCTGCTTGAGCTTGGCCTGCTTGCCGGTAAACACCGCGCGCACCGCCTCGCCGTCCTTCATGTAGATCTCCGCGTCCGAAGAGCGCAGGTCCAGGGTGCCCTGGGTGACGATCACGCCCTGGGAAAGCACGGTCTTGCCGTCTCCGACCAGTGTGCCGGACTGGGCGCCGGCGTCGATGGCCATGTCTTCGTTGCGGTCCGTGGACTTCGCGCTGGCGGCGAAGGGGACCAGAAGGCTGATCGCGCAGGCGGCTGCAAATAGGATCTTCATGGAGTTGGTTTGTCCTGCCAGTGTAGGGGGCGTGGCCGGGGGCGGCCGGGCATTGTCGGGGTCGTGGCCAGGCGGGTGGGCCTGGCCGGTGAGTCGGGTGGTGCTGTGCCGCCGGCGCCGGTCCAGAGGACGTCGCCCGGGCGGCACCGGCTCAGCGTTGGGGCGTGTAGCGGCCCTTGGACTGGCTCAGGAAGGTGTAGGTCTTGCTCTTGGAATCCAGCTCGAAGCCGACCCCGGACTGGGTCATGCCCGGGCGGGTCATGGTGACCAGGGCGTCGGTCTTGGCGCGGTTTTCCTTGGGGAACACGTCCAGGTGGTCGGTACGGAAGGTAGTCGGCGGCACGCTGGGCACCTTCGGGCTGTCGCCGCTGACGTTGCCGGTCAGCTTGAGCTGTTCGCCGTTGGCGCTCACCCAGCCTTTTTCGCTGCGCAGTTCCCAGTGGTTACCTTCGTTGTCGGGCAGCAGGAACAGCGGGGTGACGATGCTCATCGTCTCATCGCTGCGCAGGCGCTCCAGCAGCGGGGCCTGCAGGGTGGTGGATTCCTTGCCCTGGTCGTCCAGCGCCACGATCTGGAAGTCGTGCAGCACATAGTCCTTGGTGCCGTCGTCGGTGACGTCGGCAGCCGGCTTGTCGCGGTGGCGCAGCAGCGACCAGCCGCTGAGCAGCGCGGCGACCAGCAGCAGGGCGCCCAAGGCGTTGCGCCAGGTCATGCGCCGAACCTCGCCAGCACCGCATCCACATGGCCCTGCGCGGCCAGCAGCACGTCGCACAGCTCGCGTGCGGCGCCACGGCCGCCGTCGGCACGGGTCTGCCAGTGCACGCGCTCGGCGATCCACGGATGGGCGTTGGCCGGCGCGACGGCCAGGCCGACCGCGCACAGCGGCGCCAGGTCGGGCAGGTCATCGCCCATGAACGCGACCTGCTCCAGGCCGATGCCATGGGTGTCGCACAGTGCACGCACGCTGGCGAGCTTGTCGCCGACCGCGATCTGGGTGTCGATGCCCAGGTCCGCGCCGCGCTTCTGCGCGGACAGGCTGTTGCGCGCGGTGATCAACACCGGGTGGATGCCGTGCTGCTGCAGCAGTTTCAGGCCAAGTCCGTCCTGCACGTAATACGCCTTGCTCTCGTTGCCGTCACGGTCGTAGTAGAGCCGACCATCGGTGAGCGTGCCGTCCACGTCGAAGCAGGCCAGCCGGATACGGCCGGCGATGGCATGCAGGTGGGACGGGAAACCGGGCAGCGGGGAATAGGGCATCGGCAGGGGGCAGGTTGGCTGAATGGAGGAAGGGAACTGTGGTTTAAACCACCCGCGCCCGCAACAGGTCATGAATGTTGAGTGCGCCGACCAGCCGGCCGGCGGCGTCGACCACCATCAGGCCGGTGATCTTGTGGGTTTCCATCAGCCGGGCGGCCTCGGCGGCGAGCTGGTCGGCGCCGATGGTGCGCGGATTGCGGGTCATCACCTCGGCGATCTTCGCACTGCGCACGTCCAGATCGGTATCCAGCGCGCGGCGCAGGTCGCCGTCGGTGAACAGGCCGATCAGGCGGTCGTCGGCATCGACCACGGCGGTCATGCCCAACCGCTTGCGGCTCATCTCCACCAGGGCCTCGCTGAGCGTGGCGCCCGCGTCCACGCGCGGCAGTTCCTCGCCGCTGTGCATCACATCGGTGATGTGCAGCAGCAGCCGGCGGCCGAGGCTGCCGGCGGGGTGCGAGCGGGCGAAATCGTCGGCGGTGAAGCCGCGCGCGTCCAGCAGGGCCACCGCCAGCGCATCGCCCATCGCCAGCGAGGCGGTGGTGCTGGAGGTGGGGGCCAGCGCCAGCGGGCAGGCCTCGGCTGGCACGCTGACATCCAGATGAACGTCGGCCGCCAGGGCCAGGCTGGACTGCGGCCGGCCGGTCATGGCGATCAGCCGGTTGCCCTGGCGCTTGAGCACGGGCAGCAGCATCAGCAGCTCGTCGGACTCGCCCGAGTAGGACAGCGCCACCACGACATCGGCCTCGGTGATCATGCCGAGGTCGCCGTGGCCGGCTTCACCGGGGTGCACGTAGAACGCCGGGGTGCCGGTGGACGCCAGCGTAGCGGCGATCTTGCGCGCCACATGGCCGGATTTGCCCATGCCGGTGGCCACCACCCGGCCCTTGCCCTGCAGGATCAGCTGGCAGGCCTGGCTGAAGGCATCGCCGAGGCGATCGGCGACGGCGGCCAGGGCATCGGCCTCGATCTGGAACACGCGGCGGCCGCTGGCGACCAGTGCCGCAGGGTCGGCCGGATGAGGGAGCAGGGGCGATACAGCCATGCGGGCGCCACGCGGAAGAGTAGAATGAGCGCTCATTTTATTAGGAAAGCCCGTTGGACGCCGAGACCATCCGCAATCTGATCGAAACCGGCCTCCCCGGCGCCCGCGCGGACGTGCAGGGCGACGATGGCGTGCACTTCGAGGCCACCGTGGTCTGCGACGCTTTTGCCGGCAAACTGCCGCTGGCGCGCCACCGCATGGTCTATGCCACCCTGGGCGATCTGATGGGCGGGGCGATCCACGCGCTGGCGCTGAAGACCGTGACCCCGGGCGAAGCGGGTTAGTCCGCGGACCGATTAGATCAGCCGACCAACGGTCGGCTCTACCTCATTCAAAGTAGACTCCATGGCCAAGATCGTAGTGACCGGCGGCAAGCCGCTGCACGGTGAAGTGAACATTTCCGGCGCCAAGAACGCCGTCCTCCCCATCCTGTGCGCCACCCTGCTGGCCGATGCGCCGGTGGAGATCACCAACGTGCCGCACCTGCACGATGTGGTCACCACGGTGAAGCTGCTCGGCGAACTGGGGGCCAAGGTCACCATCGACCAGGGCACGCTGTCGCGTGGCAGCGCGATCGTGGTCGATCCGCGCCCGGTCAACCAGCACGTGGCCCCGTACGAACTGGTGCGCACCATGCGCGCCTCGATCCTGGTGCTGGGCCCGCTGCTGGCCCGCTTCGGCGCGGCCGAAGTGTCGCTGCCCGGCGGCTGCGCGATCGGCTCGCGGCCGGTGGACCAGCACATCAAGGGCCTGCAGGCCCTCGGTGCGGAGATCACCGTCGAGAACGGCTTCATCAAGGCCCAGGCCAAGCGCCTGAAGGGCGCGCACTTCACCTTCGACATGGTCAGCGTCACCGGCACCGAGAACGTGCTGATGGCCGCCGTGCTGGCTGAAGGCACCACCGTGCTCGACAATGCCGCGATGGAGCCGGAAGTCACCGACCTGGCGCACTGCCTGATCGCGCTCGGCGCGAAGATCGAAGGCCTGGGCACCGCCCGCCTGGTGATCGAAGGCGTGGAAAAGCTGTCCGGCGGCCGTCATGAAGTGCTGCCCGACCGCATCGAGACCGGCACCTTCCTGGTCGCCGCGGCGATGACCGGCGGCAAGGTCACCGTCAACCGCGCGCGCCCGAACACGATGGACGCGGTGCTGTCCAAGCTGGTCGAAGCCGGTGCGCACATCGAAACCACCGACGACAGCATCACCCTGGACATGGGCGGCAAGCGCCCGCGTGCGGTCAACCTGACCACCGCGCCGTACCCGGCCTTCCCGACTGACATGCAGGCGCAGTTCATGGCGCTCAACTGCGTGGCCGATGGCGTGGGCGTGATCAACGAAACGATCTTCGAAAACCGCTTCATGCACGTCAACGAGCTGCTGCGCCTGGGCGCGGACATCCAGGTCGAAGGACATACCGCGATCATCCGTGGCGCTGAAACGCTCAGTGGCGCGCCGGTCATGGCCACCGACCTGCGCGCGTCGGCCTCGCTGATCCTGGCCGGTCTGATGGCCGAGGGTGACACCACCATCGACCGCATCTACCACCTGGACCGCGGCTACGAGAACATCGAAGAGAAGCTGTCCTCGCTGGGCGCGACCATCCGGCGCGTAGCCGCATGATCCTGCGCGGCAAGTTCACCCGCCGCCGCAAGGCGCTGCTGGTGCTGGTACTGGTGGTGCTGGCGTGGCTGGGCTACGCCTGGTATGCCGACATCGCCATCACCCAGGGCATCGAGCAGCAGGACATGGACTGGAACGCCGACGGCACGGTCAGCCGCACCGAAGTGCTGCAGGCGTTCTACGCGGTGGGCGTGACCAACAAGCAGGAAGGCAACCGGCATTGCCGCACCTTCTACTGGCGCAACAACGGCGAGCAGATCCGCGTGGACTGCAAGACGGTGTTTGGCGAAGAGGCCAAAAAGGAATGAAAAAACGCCCGCGCAAGCGGGCGTTTTTTTTGATCGTTGGCGTCCCGGTAGTGCCGGCCGTTGGCCGGCTCGCCGATGCGGTTGATGGTGCCTGCAGCCGACCAACGGTCGGCTCTACCTTTGCCGGTGATTGGCCTGCAGCCGACCAACGGTCGGCTCTACCTTTGCCGGTGATTGGCCTGCAGCCGAGCAACGGTCGGCTCTACTAGTTCATGCCCTTGATCGTCAGGTCCAGCGCATCCTTGCCGCTTTCCCGCTGCAGCAGGCGGGCCGGCACCGGGAACTCCGGCACGATCCAGGCGATCAGTTCCTTGTTGCCATCGGTACGCGAGACCTTGGTGGCATCGTAGGACTTGCCCGCGACGGTGATCTTCTCCTTGCCGACCACCTTGTAGCTCATCGGCTTGATCCGGCCTTCGTCGACCATGCGGTAGTTCAACGGCTTGCCGGCGGCCAGGTCGCGCGCGATCGCCAGATTGATCAGCAATGCGTCCATGTCACCGGCCTTCAGCGCCACCGGGCCACGGCGGTCCGGCTTGACGTCGCCGGTCCAGGTGGCCTGGTTGCTGGACCAGTTGTAGGTGGCATCCACATTGCGCTTCTTGACCAGCAGCACCGAGCGGTCGTTGCTGCTCAGCGGGCGCAGGCGACCGTTGGCTTCCTCGAACACCGTGCTCTGGCTGAGATCGGCCAGCTGGTTCTTGACGTTGAGGCTGTAGCGCCACTTGTTGGCGCCTTCGCTGGCCAGGGTCATGGTGCCATTGGCCTGCATGCCCATGTAGCTGGCCTGGTAGTCGGCCTTGAAGGGTTGCAGGGCCATGGCCGGCAGGCTGACTACGGCCAGGGCGCCAGCGGCGATCCAGGTCAGCGGACGGTTCATCAGGTTCATGCTCAGACTCCTTGGTATTCGATCAGGCGCAGATCAATCCGATCTTCGCCATCTTCGCGTTGCAGGATGCGCACCGGCGTGGGAACACCGTTGGCGATCCAGAGGATGGTTTCGTCATTGCCGCCGTTGGTCCGATGGACCCGCAGCGCGTTGTAGGAGAGCTCGCCGACCTGCACGTTCTCGGTGTCGGGGGCGGCCTGGTAGTCGTGCTGGCGCACGCGGCCGACATCAACGTAGCGGTAGTGCATCTGCCCGCCCGGACGGGCGTCGCGCATGATCGCCAGGTTGATCAGCAGCGCGCTTTGATCGCCGGGTTGCAGCGGGATCGGCTGGGTGCGTTCCTTCTTCAGGTCGCCCAGCCACTGCGCGGTGCCGGCCTGCCAGTTGTAGGTGCCGCTGACCTTCTTGCCCAGAAACAGGCCTTTGCGCACGGTGGCCTGGCTGATGGGCACGTAGGTGTCGCCCTGTTTTTCGAAGACCGTGCTCTGTTCCAGGTTCAAACCGAGCACGCTGGCAAAGCCGCGCCGGCCGACCACCTGCATGTCCACCCGCCACTGCGCGCCGCCGGTGTGGGTGACGCGCATGGTGGCGTCACCGGCTTCCTTGCCCTTGTACAGGGCCTGGTAGGTGGCGGTGAACGGTTCCAGCGCGGGCGCCTCCCAGCTGATCGCAGGCATTGCCGGGGGCGCGGCCGGGGCCGGCGGCTCCTGCGCCTGTGCGATGGCCACGGTGCACAGCAGGGATGCAAGCAGCAGCACGGGCTTGGACGGGGAGGTCTTCATGCGGGCAGGGAAAGAAGGGAGGGAAGAGGATGCCAGCGAACGGATCAGCAGCGCGTGTGCGTGCCGGTCACGCGTTCAGCTTGCCGGCGCAATCTAGGCGCAGCGGCCTAAACAGGGGGTGACCGTCGACCTGCAGTTGCCCCTCACGTTCAGCCACGCGGCCGGCCACCAGCCACTGCAGGCTGGCGATCAGCAGCGGATGTTCCACCGCCAGCACGCGCTGGGCCAGGGTTTCGGCGGTGTCGCCGGGCGCTACCGGCACCCGCGCCTGGGCCAGTACGGTGCCGGCATCCAGCTCGGGCACCACGAAGTGCACGCTGGCGCCGTGCTCGGCATCGCCGGCCTCCAGCGCGCGCCCATGCGTATGCAGGCCCTTGTAGAGCGGCAGCAGGGAGGGATGGATGTTGACCAGCCGACCGTCGAAGCGTTCAACGAAATGCCGGCCGAGGATGCGCATGTAACCGGCGCAGACCACCCAATCCGGCGCGAAGCCGGCCAGCGCATCGCCGAGCGCGGCATCGAACGCGTCGCGGTCGGCGAAGTCCCGGGGCGAGCGTGCCCAGCGCTGTTCGGCCGCCACGTGCTGCAACGCAGGCGCCTCGGGCTTGTCCGACAGCACCGCGACCACCTCGGCATCGAGCTGGCCGGCGCCGATCGCGGCGAGGATCGCCTGCAGGTTGCTGCCACGGCCAGAGGCCAGCACCGCGATGCGGCTGCGCGTACGCATCACCGCGCCTCCCGGCGTGCCAACGGCCACACCAGCAGGCTGCCCAGCGTGGCCAGCAGCATGTCCGCGTGCGCATCCCACATGTCACCCTGCTGGCCGTTGTAGGCCTCGGCTGCTTCGGGCGACAACAGCAGCGCGATGCCCCATTCCAGCCATTCGTAGGCCAGGCTGGAACACATGATCGCCATCACCGACAGGGTGAAGGCCTGGCCGATGCGCAGGGCCGGCCAGCCATGCCGGACCAGCTGTACCAGCGCCGGGGTGAAGCACAGGCCGTAGAGCAGGTGGATCAGCCGGTCGAAGTGGTTGCGCTGCCAGCCGAACGCCACGTTCGGCGACCAGCCGGTCGCGGCCTGCAGCCAGGCGTCGTAGGGCACATTGGAATAGAGCCAGCGCGCGGCCACGCAGTGGATGGCGATGAAGGCGCAGATCGCGATAAAGGCGCCATTGCCCAGCCGCCAGCGGCGATCCACCCACCACAGCGCGGCCAGCCCGATCACCGCGAGCGAGCCGTGCAATGCCTGTTCGGCCGGCCACAGTGGATGCACCCAGGTGGCGGCGAACACGGCCAGCACCCCGGCGAACGCGGTCTTCTTGGCAATGGACATGGGCGCGACGATTCGGCGGGGGAGGGTCATGGCGGGCGGTGGCGGCGGATCAGGGCGTCGGTGCGAGCGGGGTCGCAGTGCCCAGGAAGCTTTCGCGTACCGGGGCGCGTGACAGCACCATCAGGGTGAACACCCCCAGCACCGTGCCCAGCGGCATGCACAGACAGCTCAGGCCGGCCACCACCATGCACAGCGTGTGGCGGCGACGCTGCATCAGGCAACGCCCGGCGAACACCATGAGGCCGGCCAGCGTCATGCCGGCGAGGATGAAGAACAGCGACATCACCACGAACATCACCCCGACCGCTTCGGCACCCAGCGCGCCCGACGCACCACCATCGAGCGGCATCGAGCCGCTCAGCAGCGCGATGCCGAGGAACAGGTAGATCAGCGGAAACAGCGAGAAAAAGGCCACGAAGCCGGCCAGCACGTAATGCAGGATCGACAGCGTGCGCAGCTGCGACACGTCGTTGTGCGACAGTCGCGCAGCCGGCACGGCCGGCGGCGAGGCCGGCAGCGTCGGTGGCGTGTCGGCCTCCAGGCGGGGCGCCACGACGTGGATCAGCCGATCCGCACGCGTTCGGCACCGCTGGCGGTGGTGACTTCACCGATCGTCCAGTGATCCAGGCCCTGCGCGGAGACGGCGGCGGAGACGGCCTGGACCTGGTCGGCGGCCACGATCAGCACGAAGCCGATGCCGCAGTTGAAGGTGCGCCACATCTCGGCGTCCGCCACGGCGCCTTCCTTCTGCAGCCACTGGAACACCGGCGGCAGGGTCCAGGCATCGGCCTGGATGTTCAGGCCAAGGCCTTCAGGCACCACACGGATGATGTTCTCGGTCAGGCCGCCGCCGGTGATGTGGGCCATGCCGTGAATGGCCGCGCCGTGGCTCTTCAGCAGCGCCAGGATCGGCTTGACGTACAGGCGGGTCGGGGCCATCAGTGCATCGACCAGCTTGACCCCGCCCTCCAGCTCAAGGTCGGCCGGCTGGCCGGCGCGGTCGTAGATGCGGCGCACCAGCGAATAACCGTTGGAGTGCGGGCCGGAGGAGGCGATGCCGATCAGCACATCGCCGGCGGCCACGCTGGCGCCGTCTTTCAGCTCGCTCTTTTCGACACCGGCGACGGTGAAGCCGGCCAGGTCATACTCGCCGGGGGCGTACATGTCCGGCATTTCAGCGGTTTCGCCGCCGATCAGCGCGCAGCCGGCCTCGGTGCAGCCGTTGGCGATGCCGCCCACGACCGCTGCGGCGGTGTCGATGTCCAGCTTGCCGGTCGCGAAGTAATCCAGGAAGAACAGCGGTTCGGCGCCCTGCACCAGCACGTCGTTCACGCACATGGCGACCAGATCGATGCCGATCGTGTCGTGGCGGCCCAGCTGTTGTGCCAGCTTCAGCTTCGTGCCAACGCCGTCCGTGCCCGACACCAGCACCGGCTCGCGGTACTTGTTGGACAGGTCGAACAGGGCCCCGAAGCCACCCAGCCCGCCCATCACTTCAGGGCGGAAGCTGCGCTTGACCAGCGGCTTGATGCGCTCGACCAGTTCGTTGCCCGCGTCGATGTCGACGCCGGCGTCGCGGTAGGTCAGGGGAGAGGGATTGGACGGGGAATTGGTCACGGGCGTCGGCGCTGCGCTGGGGTGAAAGCGCGATTTTAACAGGCCACGTTGGCGCGCAGGCCCTATTCGGGCAACAATTCCCCCCGGATACGCTCAATGGAAGTCCTGATGCGCCGCAGCCTCTTTTTGATGATGCTCCTCACGCTATGCCTGCCGGTGGCCACGATGGCCCAGAGCGGGCTGCGTACCGAAGGCGACGTGGCCACTGCCAGCGGTGCTTACGAGGCCGAAGTACCGGTCAACAGCCAGGCCGATGCCGACCGCAACGGCGCCCTGTCGCGCGCGCTGGGCGTGGTGCTGGGCAAGTTGTCCGGCGACCGCAGCGTCATGGCGCGCCCGGGTGTGGCCCAGGCCCTGCGCGGGGCCAAGGACTACGTGGCCAGTTATGACTACCGCCAGGACCAGAGCACCTCGGCCAGCGGTGCCCCCAGTTTCCGCACCATGCTGGTGGCCCGGTTCCGCGAGGATGAGGTGGACGGCCTGATCTCCGCGCTGGGCCTGCCGTTGTGGCCGCAGCCGCGGCCCAAGCCGGTGGTCTGGCTGGCCATCGACGACGGCTCCGGCCCGCGTCTGGTCAGCGTGCAGCAGGCCAATGCGGCACGCCCGCTGCTGGCCCGTGCGGTCGAGCGTGGCTACAAGCTGGGCCTGCCCGGCGGCAGCGCGGCCGAACAGGCACTGGTCGGCGCGATCTGGCGTCAGGACACCGCTGCGGTGGCGCGCGCGTCCTCGCGCTACGCCCCGCCGATGCAGCTGGTGGGCAAGCTGTACCGCGCCAACGGCGGCTGGGTGGCCGACTGGGTGTTCGTGGACGGTGGCAAGGAACTGAACAAGTGGACCACCAAGGACAGCGATGCCCGCCGGGCCATGGCCGGCGGTGCTGACGGCACTGCCGATGCGCTGGTGCGCCGGTATGCCAAGGCCGGTGTCGCCACGGGTGCGGCTGGCAGCTACACCATCGCGGTGACCGGGCTGGACAGCGCCGAGGATTACCTGCGCCTGGCTGCGGGCCTGCGCGAGAACCCGGTGGTGCGCAACATCACCCCGCTGCGTGCCTCGGGCAACCGCCTGGAGCTGTCGCTGGACATGACCACCGGCCTGGCCGGCCTGAACCGCATGCTGGGCGACAACGGCGTGATCGTGCCGCTGGCCCCGCTGCCGGTGCCGATCGATCCCAATGAAGCGCCCGGCACCCCGCCGCCCCCGGCCAGCAACGAGTACCGCCTGCGATGATCCTGACCCCCGAAGCGGAGATCGCGCAGTTCCTGCGCCGCCTCAAGTACGTCCTGGTGGCGCTGGCGGCCGGTTGGGTGATCTGGTTGTTGGGCCCGATCCTGACCCCGTTCGTGCTCGCCCTGGCGCTGGCCTGGCTGGGCGACCCGCTGGTCGACCGGATCGAGGCGACCGGTCGTTCGCGCAATACCGGCGTGGTGCTGGTGTTCGTGGCGATGATCCTGATGATCACCGCCGCGCTGCTGATCCTGGTGCCGATGATCGAACGCCAGATCGCCACGCTGGTGGCGGCCATTCCGCAGGCGCAGCAGTGGCTGATGCAGACCGGCATTCCCTGGTTCGAGCAGAAGACCGGCCTGGAGATCATGCAGTGGATGGATCCGGACCGCCTGATCGAGTGGGTGCGCAGCCATTGGCAGCAGGCGGGCGGCTTCGCCAAGACGTTCTTCGGCTACGTCTCGCGTTCGGGCTTCACGATGGTGACCTGGGTGGTCAACATCCTGCTGCTGCCGATCCTGGCGTTCTACTTCCTGCGTGACTGGGACAAGCTGGTCGAACGGGTGGCCTCGATGATCCCGCGCAATCACATCGGCACCATCACCAAGCTGGCCCGCGAATCGGACGAAGTGCTGGGTGCGTTCATCCGTGGCCAGTTCCTGGTGATGATCGCGCTGGGCGTGGTGTACGCCGCCGGCCTGTCGTTGGTGGGCCTGAAGCTGGGCCTGTTGATCGGCCTGGTGGCCGGCCTGATCAGCTTCATCCCGTACCTGGGCGCGACCACCGGCATCGTGATGGCCATTGCCGCCGCGCTGGTGCAGGCGCAGGGCTTCGACCTCAAGCTGCTGATCCTGGTCGGTGTCGTGTTCACCGTGGGCCAGCTGCTGGAAAGCTACGTGCTGACCCCGCGCATCGTCGGCGACAAGATCGGCCTGCATCCGGTGGCGGTGATCTTCGCGGTGATGGCCGGCGGCCAGCTGTTCGGTTTCCTCGGCATGCTGCTGGCACTGCCGGTGGCGGCGGTCAGCAACGTGCTGCTGCGCTACGCGCACCAGCGTTACCGGCAGAGTGACCTGTACGCCGGCGAGCGCTCGGCGATCGTGCTGGATTCCTACATCGACAAGCCGACGATCATTGTCGAGACCTCACCGAAGGCGCCTGACCCGCAGTGAGTGTCGTCCCGCAGCTGCCRCTCGCCCTGCGCTATCCGCAGGACGAGCGCCTGGAAACCTTCATCGGCGCACCCGACGGTGCGCTGGCGCAGCTGCGTGCCATCGCGGTGGGCGCCGCGCACGACTGGGTGTACCTGGAAGGCGCGGCCGGCACCGGCAAGACCCACCAGGCGCTGGCGATGTGTTCGCTCGCCGAACAGGCTGGCCGGCAGCCGACCTACCTGCCGCTGAAGGCGGTGGTGGGGCGTACCCGCGCCGCGCTGGAGTCGCTGGAAGGCCGCGACCTGGTCGCGCTGGATGGGCTGGATGCAGTGGCCGGCCAGCGCGAGGACGAGGTGGCGCTGTTCGATTTCCACAACCGTGCGCGCAGCGCCGGCATTACCCTGCTGTATACCGCCCAGCACGGCCCGGACCAGCTGGGCCTGGTGCTGCCCGACCTGCGTTCGCGCCTGCAGCAGTGCGTGCGCCTGCAGCTGCAGCCGCTGGATGACGAAGGCCGCGCGGCGGTGTTGCGCGAGCGCGCGCTGCGGCGTGGACTGGCGATCGACGAAGCGGCGATCGAATGGCTGTTGACCCACACCGGCCGCGAGCTGGGCAGCCTGGTAAGCCTGCTGGACTGGCTGGACCGTGAATCCATGGCCGCGCAGCGGCGCATCACCGTGCCGTTCCTGCGGCAGGTGCTGGAAGATGGCCCGCCCCGGTTGTAGAGCCGACCGTTGGTCGGCTGCTCAGGACACGGCCCCCACCGTGTAGAGCCGACCGTTGGTCGGCTGCTCAGGACACGGCCCCCCACCGTGTAGAGCCGACCGTTGGTCCGGCCCCCCACCGTGTAGAGCCGACCGTTGGTC
>NZ_JBFULC010000061.1:0-24180 GCF_056400525.1 Stenotrophomonas sp. P5_A9 | reverse complement strand
GAGCCACGCCATGCGTGGCTGGCAGGTGTCCGCACGCCGGAACGGAGGGCAGCCACGCATGGCGTGGCTCTACCACGGCCATTTCACCTGGCCTGGCGGCCCGGTCGCTCGGCCTGTTGCAACCACGCAGCGCGCTGGGCTGGCAGGCGCCGACGCACCCAATGCCGGTAGAGCCACGCCATGCGTGGCTGGCAGGTGTCCGCACGCCGGAACGGAGGGCAGCCACGCATGGCGTGGCTCTACCACGGCCATTTCACCTGGCCTGGCGACCCAGTCGCTCGGCCTGTTGCAGCCACGTATCACGCTGCGCCGAGGTACTGCTGCGCACCGGCCCCAACGCGGTGATCTTCACCGGCTTGATCCCGCAGAATTCCAGGATCGTCCGCCGCACCTGCTGGTGCCCCGGCATACGGTACACCCAGCGGTAATACCAGGGCGGGGTATCCATCGTGGTCAGCACGCGCGCGCTGCGCCCGGCCAGCAGCCGGTCCCACCACACCGAATCCTTGCGATAGCGGAACGCCACGCCCGGCAGGAAGGCGCGGTCGAAAAAACCCTTCAACAGGGCCGGCATGCCACCCCACCAGGTCGGGTACACCAGCACCAGGTGCTGGCAGTCCGCGATGGCCGCGTTGATCTGCTGCAGAGCCGGTTCCAGCGGCTGGATCTGGCGGTAGCCGTGGCGCAGGATCGGGTCGAAGTCGACCTCGCCCAGCGCGAACAGCTGCACGCGGTGGCCGGCCGCCACGGCGGCCTGCCGGTAGCGCTCGGCCAGGGCACCGCACAGGCTGTCGCGGTCGGGGTGGCCAAGCAGGATGACGATCGATCGGGACATGGGGGCGCTCGCGGAAAGAGCGCGCAGGCTACGGTCTGCCCCATGGGGCAGAGTCAAGCGGCGCGGCAGTCGCCAGCGGCCATGCACGCATCCAAAGCACCGGTGTCACCCTGACCGATCAACACGACCACCTCGGCCCGAAGCTGGGTCAGCGCCGCATCCAGCTGCTGCAGCCGCTGCATGTCCGCGCGCACGGCCTGCTGCCTGTCCGCCAGCAACGCCTGCACCCGCAGCCAGTCGATGCCGCCATCGTCGCGTCGCAGTGCGGCCACGTCGGCAAGCCGGAAGCCCAGCGCCAGCGCCTGCCGGATCAGCAGCACCAGGTTGAGATCCTGCTCGTTGTAGTCGCGGTAGCGGTTGATCCGCGGCACGGCGGCCAGCAGTCCGCGCGCTTCGTACAGGCGGATCGCCTTCTGGCTGGCACCGCTGCGTCGGGCGACCTCGGAGATGCGCATCAGTCGCGCACCAGGCCGCCATCCACCACCAGGTTCTGCCCGGTGACCGCGCGCGACCAGGGCGAGGCAAAGAACAGCACCGCATCGGCGAACTCGGCCGGCGTGGTCACGCTGCGCAGCGGGGTGTTGGCGGCGATGTAGTCGAACACCGCCGCCGGCGTGGCCGCGCTGGCATCGGTGCTGCGCAGCAGGCCACCAGAGAGCATGTTCACGGTGATCCCGTCCGGGCCGAGGTCGCCGGCCAGGGTGCGGGTGAGCGACAGCAACGCGGCCTTGGCGGCGGTGTAGTCGTGGTAGGGCACCACCGGGTTCTGGAACAGGTTGGTGCCGATGTTGATCACGCGACCGAAATGCTGCGCGCGCATGCCGGGCAGGGCCGCCTGCACTGTGTTCAACGCACCGCGCACGCTGCCCTCGAACTGCGCGCTGAACGCCTGCCAGCCGATCGCATCGGCTTTCGCACGCGCATCGCCATTGAACGAGAACGTCGCCAGCGCATTGTTGACCACGCTGGTGATGTCGCGGCCGAAGTGGGCGCGGGCCCGGGCGAACAGCGCATCGACCTGGTCGCGGTCAGTGACATCGGCGCGCACCGCCAGGGCGTTCGGGCCGACTTCGGCGGCCAGTGCCTGTGCGGCGTCGACGCTGTGCAGGTGGTTGATCACCACCTGTGCGCCCTCGCGGGCGAACGCGCGCGTCACGTGCTGGCCGAGGCCACGGGCACCGCCGGTGACAAGGACGAGTTGCTGCGAAAGCTGCATGGAGGCACGACCGGACGAAGGGGGCGCACAGGGTAGCAAGCGTCCGCGCCCTCGATGCACGCGCGCCGGTAGTGGCACCGGGCGCATGTCCCCCTTGTGCACGCTTGCCAGCACCGGCTAGCCTGCGCGCATGACCACTATCCCTGTTCGCCTGCTCATCCACGGTGCCTCCGGTCGCATGGGCCAGGCCCTGCTGCGGCTGGCCGCCGACAATTCCGACCTGCAGGTCGTCGCTGCGGTGACCCGCCGTTCGCCGGCACAGCGCGTGGTCGACGGCGTGCCGCATTTCGCCAGCAGCGAGCTGGCCGGTGCGCCGCAGTTCGATGTCGCCATCGATTTCAGCCTGCCCGAGGGTTTCGACCCGGTCCTGGCGTTGTGCGTGGAGCGCAAGGCCGGGCTGGTCTCGGGCACCACCGGCATCAGCGAGGCGCAGCGCCAGGCCCTGATCGAGGCCGCCACCGGCATCCCACTGGTCTGGGCGTCCAACTTCAGCCTGGGCGTGGCGGTACTGGAGGAGCTGGTAGAGCGCGCGGCTGCCACGCTGGCGGGCTGGGACTGCGATATCGTCGAATCCCACCATGTGCACAAGCAGGATGCACCGTCGGGCACCGCGCTGACCCTGGGCGCGGCGGCGCAGAAGGGCGGGGCGCAGCCGCATTACGCCAGCCTGCGGGCGGGCGACATCGTCGGCGAGCACTTGGTCCAGTTCACCGGGCTGGGCGAGCGCATCGAGCTGACCCACCGCGCCACCAACCGCGACATCTTCGCGCGCGGCGCACTGTTCGCCGCCACCCAGCTGAATGGGCGGGCGCCGGGCAGCTACCGGGTTCGCGATCTGTTGGCCGGGGCCATGCCCGCCGCGGGCGGCTGATCTGCGGGCCCCCAAGGCGGCCTGTGCAGGCTCGGCGTCACTGCCACGGCTGAAGAGGCAAGGCCCCGCTGCCTGAACCCCGGGCGGGCCCGTCACGGCCGTACGCCAGCGAATGCATGCAAACGCTGGCGTCGCAGGCCCCTTGCCTTTACAATTCCCGCTCGCCGAATCACGACAGCCGGACCGGTCCCGCACCGCAGTCCGCGCTTTTTTGCAGCCGCTTTTCAGTGTGCCGCGCGGCGTGACTTCGGTGACCCCATCGGTAGCCAAAGTGAGAATTCCGTGACCCAAGCCGCAATCCTCGTCCTCGAAGACGGCACCGTATTCGAGGGCGAATCCGTAGGCGCGCCCGGCCTGTCCGTCGGTGAGGTGGTGTTCAACACCGCCATGACCGGTTACCAGGAAGTGCTGACTGATCCTTCCTACGCCCGGCAGATGGTCACGCTGACCTACCCGCATATCGGCAACACCGGCATGACCGACCAGGACGACGAAGCCCACAAGGTGTGGTCGGCCGGCCTGATCGTGCGCGACGTTCCGCGCCGTCCCAGCAACTGGCGCAGCCAGGTGTCGCTGCAGGACTGGCTGCTGCAGCGTGGCGTGGTGGCCATTTCCGGTATCGACACCCGCAAGCTCACCCGCATCCTGCGCGAGCG
Organism: Stenotrophomonas sp. P5_A9; assembly: GCF_056400525.1. NCBI lineage: Bacteria > Pseudomonadati > Pseudomonadota > Gammaproteobacteria > Lysobacterales > Lysobacteraceae > Stenotrophomonas > Stenotrophomonas sp. P5_A9. Next base: position 20,602 of record NZ_JBFULC010000061.1, on the reverse strand, counting down.
TGGCGCGCAGAACGGTGCGCTGATGGCCGGCGACGGCATCAGTGTGGAGAAGGCGCTGGAAGCGGCCCGCGCGTTCCCCGGCCTGAAGGGCATGGACCTGGCCAAGGTGGTCAGCACCGACAAGTCCTACCCGTGGACCGAAGGCCAGCTGGACCTGGACAACAACGAGTTCGTCAGCGCCGCGCCGCAGTACAAGGTGGTGGCCTACGATTTCGGCGCCAAGCTGAACATCCTGCGCATGCTGGCCGAGCGCGGCTGCGACATCACCGTGGTGCCGGCGCAGACCCCGGCCGTCGAGGTGCTGGCGATGAATCCGGACGGCGTGTTCCTGTCCAACGGCCCGGGCGATCCGGAACCGTGCATCTACGCGATCGAGGCGATCAAGACCTTCCTGGACCGCAAGCTGCCGACCTTCGGCATCTGCCTGGGCCATCAGCTGCTGGCGCTGGCCTCCGGCGCGAAGACGGTGAAGATGGGCCACGGGCACCATGGCGCCAACCATCCGGTCCAGGACCTGGATACCGGCCGGGTGATGATCACCTCGCAGAACCACGGTTTTGCGGTTGACGAAGCCTCGCTGCCAGCCACCCTGCGGGTTACCCACCGCTCGCTGTTCGACGGCACCAACCAGGGCATCGCACGCACCGACGTGCCGGCGTTCTCCTTCCAGGGCCATCCGGAAGCATCGCCGGGCCCGCACGATGTCAGCCCGTTGTTCGACCGTTTCGTGACCCTGATGGCGGAGGCCAAGGCCTGATCCGCCACGCCGCCGGCGCGTCCGGCGGCATCGCGACGGATCGCAAGCCCTGCAGTGCCGCTGCCCCCAGGCGCGGCGCTGAACCCCGGAAGTTTCCTGATCGACAGCGTGCGATCACCCCCGACACGCTGTACTGACTTAGAGAAGACAATGCCCAAGCGCACTGACCTTAAAACCATCCTCATCATCGGTGCTGGTCCGATCGTCATCGGCCAGGCCTGTGAGTTCGACTACTCCGGCGCCCAGGCCTGCAAGGCCCTGCGTGACGAGGGGTACCGCGTGGTGCTGGTCAACAGCAATCCGGCCACGATCATGACCGACCCGGAGATGGCCGATGCGGTCTACATCGAGCCGATCAACTGGCAGACGGTCGAGAAGATCATCGCCAAGGAAAAACCCGACGCCCTGCTGCCGACCATGGGTGGCCAGACCGCGCTGAACTGCGCGCTGGACCTGGCCGACAACGGCGTGCTGGAGAAGTACAACGTCGAACTGATCGGCGCCAAGCGCGATGCGATCCGCATGGCCGAAGACCGCGAGCTGTTCCGCGTGGCCATGGGCGAGATCGGCCTGGAGTGCCCGTCGGCTGCGGTCGCGCATACGCTGGAAGAAGCGATCGAGATCCAGACCCGCGTCGGCTACCCGACCATCATCCGCCCCAGCTTCACCCTGGGCGGCAGCGGTGGCGGCATCGCCTACAACCGCGAAGAGCTGATCGACATCGTCACCCGCGGCCTGGAACTGTCGCCGACCACCGAAGTGCTGGTCGAAGAATCGGTGCTGGGCTGGAAGGAATTCGAGATGGAGGTGGTGCGCGACACCGCCGACAACTGCATCATCGTCTGCTCCATCGAGAACCTGGACCCGATGGGCGTGCACACCGGTGACTCGATCACCGTGGCCCCGGCGCAGACCCTGACCGACAAGGAATACCAGCGCCTGCGCGATGCCTCCATCGCCGTGCTGCGCAAGATCGGTGTGGATACCGGCGGCTCGAACGTGCAGTTCGGCATCAGTCCGACCACCGGTCGCGTGGTGGTGATCGAAATGAACCCGCGTGTGTCGCGTTCCTCGGCACTGGCCTCCAAGGCCACCGGCTTCCCGATCGCCAAGGTCGCCGCCAAGCTCGCCGTGGGTTACACCCTGGACGAATTGAAGAACGAAATCACCGGCGGCCTGACCCCGGCCTCGTTCGAGCCGTCGATCGATTACGTCGTCACCAAGATCCCGCGCTTTGCCTTCGAGAAGTTCCCGGCGGCCGATGCGCGCCTGACCACCCAGATGAAGTCGGTGGGCGAGGTGATGGCGATGGGCCGCACCTTCCAGGAATCGCTGCAGAAGGCGCTGCGCGGCCTGGAAACCGGCAAGATCGGCCTGGACCCGACCGGCCTGGACCTGTCCAACGAAGACGACATCACCACCATCAAGCGCGAGCTCAAGGCCCCGGGCCCGGAGCGCCTGTTCTTCGTGGGTGATGCGTTCCGCGCCGGTTTCAGCGTGGAAGACGTGTTCGCGCTGTCGCACATCGACCCGTGGTTCCTGGACCAGATCGAAGAGATCATCCAGGCCGAAGCTGAAGTTGCCGCCGACGGCATCGACGCGCTGGACGCGGCGCGCCTGCGCAAGCTCAAGCGCGCCGGCTTCTCCGACGCCCGCCTGGCCGAACTGACCGGCACCAACGAAGCGGCCGTGCGCGCGCTGCGTCGTGCCCACAAGGTGCGCCCCGTCTACAAGCGCGTGGACTCGTGCGCCGCCGAGTTCGCCACCAGCACCGCCTACCTGTACTCGACCTACGAGGACGAGTGCGAAGCGGCGCCGAGCAACCGCGACAAGATCATGATCCTGGGCGGCGGTCCGAACCGCATCGGCCAGGGCATCGAGTTCGACTACTGCTGCGTGCACGCGGCGCTGGCACTGCGTGAGGATGGCTATGAAACCATCATGGTCAACTGCAACCCGGAGACCGTCTCCACCGATTACGACACCTCCGACCGCCTGTACTTCGAGCCGCTGACGCTGGAAGACGTGCTGGAAATCGTCGAGCTGGAACAGCCAAAGGGCGTGATCGTGCAGTACGGCGGCCAGACCCCGCTGAAGCTGGCGCGCGCGCTGGAAGCCAATGGCGTGCCGGTCATCGGCACCTCGCCGGACTCCATCGACCTGGCCGAAGACCGCGAGCGTTTCCAGCAGCTGGTCGACAAGCTCGGCCTGAAGCAGCCGCCGAACCGCATCGCCCGCAACGACCAGGAAGCCCTGCTGCTGGCCCGCGAGATCGGTTACCCGCTGGTGGTTCGCCCGAGCTACGTGCTGGGCGGCCGTGCGATGGAGATCGTCTACGGTGAATCCGACCTGGCCCGTTACGTGCGTGATGCGGTGAAGGTCTCCAACGATTCGCCGGTGCTGGTGGACCGCTTCCTGGACAACGCGGTGGAAGTGGACGTGGACATCATTGCCGACAAGGACGGCAACGTGCTGATCGGTGGCGTGATGGAGCACATCGAGGAGGCCGGCGTGCATTCGGGCGATTCATCCTGCTCGCTGCCGCCGTACTCGCTGTCGGCTGAAACCCAGGCCGAGCTGCGCCGCCAGGTGGTCGAGCTGGCCAAGGCCCTGAACGTGGTCGGGCTGATGAACACCCAGTTCGCCATCCAGGCCGGCGAGAACGGCGAAGACATCGTCTACCTGCTGGAAGTGAACCCGCGTGCCTCGCGCACCGTGCCGTTCGTGTCCAAGGCCACCGGCATGGCGCTGGCCAAGATCGCCGCGCGCTGCATGGCCGGCAAGACCCTGGCCGAACAGGGCGCCATCAAGGAAATCGTGCCGGACTACTACTCGGTCAAGGAAGCGATCTTCCCGTTCGCCAAGTTCCAGGGCGTCGACCCGATCCTCGGGCCGGAGATGCGCTCCACCGGTGAGGTGATGGGCGTGGGCCGCAGCTTCAGCGCTGCCTTCGCGCGTGCGCAGGAAGCCGGCGGCATCAAGGCGCCGCCGCTGGGCAAGGCGTTCGTCTCGGTCCGTGATCCGGACAAGAAGCGCGTGCTGCCGGTCGCCAAGGCACTGGTCGAGCGCGGCTACACCCTGGTGGCCACCCGTGGCACCGGCGCGTGGCTGCAGGAGCACGGCATGGCCTGCGAAATCGTCAACAAGGTGGTCGAAGGCCGCCCGCACATCGTCGATTCGATCAAGAACGGCGAGATCGTCTACATCGTCAACACGACCGAAGGTCGCGCGGCGATCAATGACTCCTTCTCGATCCGTCGCGAAGCGCTGCAGCATCGCGTCACCTATTCGACCACCATCGCCGGCGCCATGGCGCTGGTGCAATCACTGGAATTCCGCGGCACCGGCCCCGTCTGGTCGCTGCAGGAACTGCACAAGGAGTTGAACGCATGAGAGCACCGATCACCCTGAAGGGCGCGCAGCGTCTGCGCGAAGAGCTTGACCACCTGAAGTCGGTCAAGCGCCCGAAGGTCATCGCGGCGATCGCCGAAGCGCGTGAGCACGGCGATCTCAAGGAGAACGCCGAGTACCACGCCGCGCGCGAAGAGCAGGGCTTTATCGAAGGCCGCATCAAGCAGCTGGAAGGCGAGCTTTCGCATGCCGAGATCATCGACATCACCAAGCTCAATGCCGGCAGCAAGGTGGTGTTCGGCGCCACCGTCGAGTTGTGCGACGTGGAGAGCGATGAAGAGAAGCGCTACCAGATCGTGGGCGACCTGGAGGCCGACATCAAACTCGGCCTGATCGCGATCTCCTCGCCGCTGGCACGCGCCCTGATCGGCAAGCTGGAAGGCGATGCGGTCACCATCGACGCACCGGCCGGCCAGCGCGAGTACGAAATCGTCAGCGTCCAGTACCTGGCCTGACATGGCCACGGCGACATTGCTGTTGCCGGCGCGCAGCCGCTTCCCGGCCGCGCCTTTGCCCGACGACGTGGCGAAGGCGCTGGGGCGCGCCGAGCGCAGCAGCGTCGACGGGGGCGAGCGTGCCCAGCTGCAGCGGCATTTCCAGCTGCAGCCGGCGCACTGGCCGGTGGCCGCACTGACCCGCCAGCTGGACGTCGGCGATGCCGGCGAGGCGGTCTGGCTGCGCGCCGATCCGGCCAACGTGGTGCCGGACATGCAGGGCGCGCGGATGATGGGTCACGGCGATACGCTGCGGCCTGATGCGGAGGATGTGGCCCGGTTGTTGCCGGCGCTGCAGCCGCTGTTTGCCGGGTTCGGCTTCACCCTGGATGCCCCGGTGCCGTCGCGCTGGTACCTGCGCCTGCCGCCGGGAACCACGCTGCCGGACTTCCACAGCCCCGATGATGTGCTCGGCGATGACCTGTTCGCGCATCTGCCCGAAGGCGATGCGGGCCGCCGTTGGCGTGCCCTGCTGACCGAAGCGCAGGTGGTGCTGCATACCCACGACTGGAACCAGCAGCGCGTGGCCGACGGCAAGCGGGCGATCAATTCGCTGTGGTTCTGGGGCGGCGGCGAGTTGCCGCAGTCGGTGCAGACCGCGCACGCCCAGGTCTGCAGCCGCGAGGCCCTGCTGCAGGCCCTGGCCAAGGCCGCCGGCCTGCAGGCCGACAACGAACAGCAGGTGGACGCCTTGGTCGACCTGCGCCAGCTACGCTCGCTCGACCAGCTCGGCAATGATGCGATCCGTCCGTTGCTGTCGGCCGTGCAGCGCGGTGAACTGCGGCGGCTGGTGCTGGATTTCGAGGACGGCGTACGTTTCGAAATCGACAAGGGCCAACGCTGGCGGTTCTGGAAAAAGCCGATACAACTGCACGACGCGTGAGGCGCAGCCACCCGTGGGGTGGCGCTACCGGATCGGCGTGTGCGTCGTGGGTCATCGCCAGCAGCCGGTATCATGGCTGCGTCGAAACCTGTTTCGGCGTTCCGCCCGCCATTCGAGTCTGCCTTGCCTTCTTCCGATACGCCCCAGATCCAGCGCCGTCCGCGTGTACCCCTTGCCGCCGACTGGCCGGCCGACATGTTGCCGCTGCTGCAGCGCCTGTACGCCGCACGCGGGGTGACCGACGCCGCGCAGGCGCAGCCGAAGCTGGCCCAGCTGCACGCACCGGAGCTGATGGGCAGCATGCAGGCGGCGGTGGAGCTGCTGGCCAAGGCCATCGCCAACAACGAACGCATTCTGGTGGTCGGTGATTTCGACTGTGATGGGGCCACCGCCTGCGCGGTGGGTGTGCGCGGGTTGCGCATGCTTGGGGCGCGCGACGTGGTGCACGCGGTGCCCAACCGCATGCTGCATGGGTATGGCCTGTCGCCGTCGCTGGTGGCGGACCTGGCGCCGCTGCAGCCGGGCCTGCTGGTCACCGTCGACCATGGCATCGCCTGCCATGCCGGTGTCACCGCCGCCAAGGCGCTGGGCTGGAAGGTGCTGGTCACCGACCACCATCTGCCCGGCGAACACCTGCCGCCCGCCGATGCGCTGGTGGACCCCAACATCGACGGCGATGCCTTCCCGAGCAAGGCGCTGGCCGGCGTCGGGGTGATCTTCTATGTATTGATGGCGCTGCGCCGACACCTGCGCGCGCAGGGCGCCTTTGCCGCCACCCGCGAACCGGACCTGTTGACCCTGTTGGACCTGGTTGCAGTCGGCACCGTCGCCGATCTGGTTGCCCTGGATGCCAACAACCGTGCACTGGTATCGGCCGGCCTGCGCCGGTTGCGCAGCGGGCAGGGCTGCGTGGGCCTGCAGGCACTGATCGAAGCCAGCGGCCGCGACCCGGCGCGCCTGAGCGCTACCGACATCGGCTTCGCGCTCGGCCCACGGCTCAATGCCGCCGGCCGCCTGGAAGACATGGCGTTGGGCATCGAGCTGCTGCTGACCGAAGACCGCAGCCAGGCGCGCGAGATCGCCCAGACCCTGGAGCAGATCAACGCCGAGCGCCGCGCGGTGCAGCAGTTGATGACCGACGATGCGGAACTGGCGGTATCCCGCGCGGTACTCAGCGCCGAGGGCGAGCGCCCGATCGCCGCCTGCCTGTTCGATGCCGAGTGGCATCCCGGCGTGGTCGGCCTGGTCGCTTCGAAGATGAAGGACCGCCTGCACCGCCCGGTGATCGCCTTCGCCCCGTCCGAACCGGGCAGCGATTCGCTGCGCGGTTCGGCCCGATCCATTCCCGGCTTCCACATCCGTGATGCATTGGCGCTGGTCAATGCCGCGCACCCGGGCCTGATCGACAAGTTCGGTGGCCACGCCATGGCCGCCGGCCTGAGCCTGCCACATGCACGCCTCGAGGATTTCCAGCAGGCCTTCGTCGCCGTGGTCGGCACCCGCATGGACCCGGCGTCGTTGCAGCAGCACCTCATGAGCGATGGCGAGCTGGCCGCCGATGAGCTGGACTACCGCCACGCCGAAGCGCTGCGTCTGGCCGGTCCGTGGGGCCAGGCCTTCCCCGAGCCGCTGTTCGACGGCCATTTCCAGGTCGCACGCTGGCAGGTGTTGAAGGAAAAGCACCTGAAACTCAGCCTGCGCGTGCCCGGGCGCGCCGAGCCGCTCAACGCGATCCACTTCAGTGGCTGGAAGGGCAACGCGCCCGCCAACCACGTGCACATCGCCTACCGGCTGGTCAGCGACGATTACCGTGGCGGCGGTGCGATCCAGCTGATCATCGAGCATTGCGCCGACGCCTGATGTCCGCCGTCGCGCCTGCTGCGCCCTCTACATCCCGTTTGTGTTCCTGACCATGACTGCCCACGCCCTCGTGCTTCCATCGCCCATCGAACGCTTCGACCTGCAGAGCCAGATCGTCCTGCAGGGTGACCCTGCAGCCCGCGCCACGCTCTCGGCGCGGGAAGGATTCGAGTTCCCGGATCTGGCGGGCTCGCGCCAGAGCATCGCGTGGCTGCTGCAGAACGAGTTGTCCGTCCGGGTAGCGGTGGAGGGCGCCGAGTCCGGCACCGAGGGCGTCGGCGTCGAACAGGCCGTTGCCGCAGTGATGGCGCGCTTGGGCCGTACCCGTTGCGTGGCCGACCACTACCAGCCTTCGGAGGATCCGGACGACTACAGGAACGCGGACGACCAGGTCGGTGCGCTCGACTTCACCTGCCATCTGCCCGATCCTGCCCCGCTGCGCCAGCACTACGCCGAACTGCGCGAAGCGGCTACGCCGCTGGAGCGCCAGCAACGCTCACACCGCTTGCTGCTGGCCTACGTGGAGCACCTGCGTTCGGCTCCGGACCGGCCGGTGCGCGGGCACCATGCCACGTGGTCGCGGCCGTGGACGGCCGACCACGCGGTCATGCAGAGCATGGCGGTGATGGACACGATCCTGCCGGAGCTGTTTCCCTTTGATGGTTGGGACCAGGACGAGGACTGAGTGGACGCCGGCACCACGGATACCCCGCGCTGAAGCGGCCAGGTCCGTGCCGCGCCTTACTCCACTACCTTGGTCACCAGCGTCGCCATCTCCCACGCGCCACCGGCCGACACCAGCCGGCACAGTCCGGTGCTGGACACAGCGGTCTTGACGAACTGCGTGCCGGTCCAGCCCCAGCTCGTGGAGTAGAAGCAGTCGCCGAGGCCGCGGCCCTTGCTGGCCTGCTGGATGGTGCGCACGTCATCATCCATCCCCGAGGCGGTCACCAGCCTGGGCTGGTAGGGCGCGTGGTCGTTGACCACCCAGTAGCCGTCACCGGTGTTGTAGGCGGCACGCCAACAGCCCTGCGACACCAGCAGTTTGTCCGCGCTCAGCCGGTGCACGCTGGTCTCCTGCGGGCCCTCATCGGACATCGCGCCGTTGCCGGGATGCAACGCTTCGCACTCGTCTGCCGTAGTGGCCTTCACCAGCGCCGCACGCAGCGCGGCAGCGTTGGCCAGCGCCGCGTCGGCAGGACGGGTGGGGACGATCTTGCCGAGCTTCACTACCGGCACCGGCAGTGCCGGCAGCACGGTGCTTTCGGCCGCGCTGCCCTTGCGCATCAGCGCGCCGGGCGTGCCCAGCCGGCCCTGGAATTCGTCCATTTTCAACAGCACCGCCGATGCACCGCGGTCGGACACGGTCCAGCGCTTGCCGTTATTGCCGACCAGCACGATGCGGCTGTCACGGGTCAACGACTTGAGCAGCGCGGCCACCTGTGCCGGCGAGAGGTCGGCGGTGCCGTCGGCGGGGGTGTACTTCAGTGCGCCCAGCTTGGCGTCGTTGATCTGCAGCGACAGTTGTTTCGGCAGGGTGGTCTCGTCGTACTGGCCCAGCATCAGCTCGGCCTTCACCGGCTGGCCGGGACCGGCCAGGCGGGTCAACAGGATCGAGACCGGTTCGTTACCGCCGTCTTCGTCGTTCTGGTAGCCAGCAGCGCGGCAGGTGCGGGTGTTGTCGCAGGCCAAGGTCCAGTCGTTGTGGGTGAAGCTCAGTCCGCTGCTGGCGTCGGGCGCGGCCTGGGCCGGCAGGATCGGGGTCAACAGCAACAGGGGAAGCAGGGCGGGCAGGCGCACGTGGACGTCCTTGTGGTGGTACATCAGGGGAGCGGCATCTTGGCCCAGGACGGTGGACACGCCAAGCCTTGCATCGCGTCGACCCCGTTTACCGGCATGATCCGTTCAACCTGCTGTCATCGGATCGGGAGCGTCACATGGAACGCGCACTTCGTGGGATCGGCATGCTGGGCATGCTGTGGCTGGGAACGCAGGCCGGCATGGCGCAGACGCGCCCGGCAGCCACGCCGCAGCCGCCAGCGGTAGCGCCGCTGCTACAGGTGGCCGGCGCCGAGGTGCCAGTGCAGTTGCGCCAGGTCAGCCTGGACAGCCGGGTCGTGGCCGGGCTCGGCGAGACCCGCATCGAGATGGAGTTCTTCAACCCCAATGCGCGGGTGCTGGAAGGGCAACTCGAGTTTCCGCTCGCCGATGGCCAGCAGATCGCCGGGTTCGCCTTGGACATCGACGGGGTGCTACGCGATGCGGTGCCGGTGCCCAAGGCGCAGGGACGCCAGGTGTTCGAGGCGATCGAACGGCGCCGGGTCGACCCTGGCCTGCTGGAACAGACCGCCGGCAACCAGTTCCGCCTTCGCATCTACCCGATTCCCGCCCGTGGCAGCCGCCGCGTGGCGCTGACCTTCCGCGAGACCTTGCCGGTGGATGCACAGGGCCTGCGCTGGAACCTGCCGTTGCAGTTCGCCCGCGACGCCAGGCAGGTGACGCTACGGCTGGACGCGCGTGGCACCGGCAAGCCGGTGGTGGGCGCAGCACTTCCCTGGACGTTCCAGGCCCGCGATGGCGCCCACGTGGCGCAATGGCAGGGTGCCGGGAGGGCCCTGCCGGCGCAGGCGCAGATCCGCTTGCCGCAGGTACGCCAGTTGGATGCGGTCACCGGCCTGCGCGAGGGCGAGCGCTATCTGTTGGCGCAGATACCGGTACCGGCCCAGGCCGCCCCGCGCGCGTTGCCCAAGCGGGTAGGGCTGCTGTGGGATGCCTCCGGATCGGCCCGACAACGCGACCGCGCCACCGAAACGGCGGTGCTGGACCGCTATTTCCGCGCCATCGGCGACGGTGAGGTGGAGCTCACCGTACTGCGTGACCATGCCGAAGCGCCGCGCAGCTTCCGCATCCGCGGCGGTGACTGGAGCGGGCTGCGCGCGCACTTGACCTCGCTGCCGTTGGACGGCGCCAGTGCATTGGGTGCATGGACGTCGCGCGCCGATATCGGCGAGTACCTGCTGGTCAGCGACGGGCTGTCCAACTATGGCCGACAGGCGCTGCCGCCGTTGGCGGCTGGCCAGCGCCTGTACGCATTGAGCAGCGCCGGTGCACGCACCGATGGTGCGCGGCTGCGCGCCTGGACCCAGGCCCATCACGGCCAGGCGCTGGTGCTGTCCAGTGCCGCCGAGGTCGACGCCGCGATGCCGTTGTTGATGCAGCAGCCGGCTGACGTGGTCGAACTGCGCGGCGATGGCGTGGACCAACTGGTGGCCGACGCCAGCCATGCCAGTCAGGGCTGGTTGCGCGTCACCGGGCGCGTTCAGCGCACTGACGGCGCGGTGGATGTTGGGGTGCGCCTGGCCGATGGCCGGGTCCATCAACAACGCATTGCCGTGTCCGGCGCCCGTGCGCTGGACGGTGGACTGGTGGCGCACGCGTGGGCCGATGCGCAGATGGCCGCGTACGCGGCAGACCCGGTCGCGCACGAGGACGCCATGCGCACGTTGTTCCGGCAGTTCCGCCTGGTCGGGCCCGATACCTCGCTGCTGGTGCTGGAAACCCTGGACGACTACCTGCGTTATGGCATCCGCGCACCGGCACCGCTGCGGGAGGCATACGACCGTCTGCATGCGGTGCGCATTGATGATGAAAAGCAGGCCCGTCGCCAGCGTCTGGACCAGATCGCGCGGCAGTTCGCCGACCGCGAACGCTGGTGGAACACGCGCTGGCCCAAGGACGCACCGGTAGCCAAGGCCGGGCTGGAGAAGTCCGCGCCGATGCCGGTCGCCGCGGCCGCACCGGCCGAGGCGCAGCCTTACATGGAGACCCGTGCCAACGACGTGGTCAGCGCGCCCGCACCGCCGATGCCGATGGCGCCGATGGCGGCACCCAGTCGCGCGAGCGGCCAGCTGCAGAGCGTCGAACTGACCGCCAGCAAGGTCGCAGGCGGCAGGGCCAACAGCGGCGCCATCGCGATCGCCCTGGCCCCGTGGGAGCCCGATTCGGACTACGCGCGCCGCCTGCGCGATGCCCCGCCGGCACAGCTGTACGCCACGTACCTGGCCGAGCGCGACCAGCACGCCGACAGCAGCGCCTTCTACCTGGACGTGGCCGATCTGCTGCTGGCCAAGGGCCAGCGCGACCTGGCCCTGCGGGTGCTGTCCAACCTGGCCGAGATGCAGCTGGAGAACCGCCATGTGCTGCGCGTGCTCGGCTACCGGCTGATGCAGGCCAGGGCGCCCGAGCTGGCGGTGCCGGTGTTCCAGCAGGTGCTGCGGCTGGGCGAGGAGGAGCCGCAGAGCTTCCGTGACCYGGGCCTGGCGCTGGAGGCCAGCGGGCAGTACCCGCAGGCCGTGGCGATGTTCAATGAGGTGGTGGAGCGGCCTTGGGACGGTCGCTTCGATGGGATCTCGCTGATCGCGCTGGACGAACTCAACACCCTCGCCGCGCGCGAGCGGGTGGACCTGAGCGCGGTCGATCCGCGTCTGCGTCGTGCGATGCCGCTGGACCTGCGCGTGGTGCTCAGCTGGGACAGCGACAACAGCGACATGGACCTGTGGGTCACCGACCCCAACGGCGAGCGCGCGTATTACGGCAACCGCCTCACCTACCAGGGCGGGCAGATGTCGCAGGACTTCACTGGCGGCTACGGGCCCGAGCAGTTCTCGCTGCGCGAGGCCAAGCCGGGCACGTACAAGGTGGAGGCCAATTTCTTCGGCAGCCGTGAGCAGCTGGTCACCGGCGCCACCACGCTGAGCCTGCGCCTGAGTACGCATTGGGGGACACGCAGGCAGCGCGACCAGCAGGTCACGATGCGGCTGAAGGAACGCGCGGAGACGGTGCTGGTGGGGGAATTCGAGGTGCGCTAGCACCCGCGTTAGTCTGCAGGGGACACACGGCCGGGACGCCCGTGCCGTGTGTCGGATGCGCGCTGCGGGCAGCCGATGCGCCGCACCAGCAGCTACCATGCCCGATTGCTGCATGATTCCGCCCCGCCGCATGGACGACCCGATGACTTCCCGCCCTTCCTCCCGCYGGCGCCCCACCACCCGTTGGCTGGTCTGGGCCGCCATCCTGCTTGCCAGCGCGGTGGCCAACGCCTTCGTCGAGGTCATGGACGCCAGCCGCCGTGGCGAGGCGCTCGCGTTGTGGCAGCCGATGACCTGGGAGCTGAGCAGCGCCGGCATGATCCTGCTCACCCTGCCGCTGCTGTGGTGGGGTTGCCAACGCTGGCCGTTGCATGCCGACACCTGGACGCGCCGGCTGCCGCTCTACCTGCTGGCCAGCGTGGCGTGGTCGCTGCTGCACGTGGTCGGGATGATGGCGCTGCGTCACCTGGCCTACGCGAGCCTGGGCGAGCATTACGTCGATGGCTCCGGCTGGGTTTCTCGGCTGCTGTACGAGTACCTCAAGGACGTCCGCGCGTTCTTCACCTTCGTGGCGATCGAGCACTTCTTCAGCTGGTTCGGCCGCCGGCGGCAAGGCGAGGCGCACCTGCTGGCCGCGCCGGAGGATGCACCGCCCGAAGAACCGGTGGACCGGCCCGAGCGTTTCCTGGTGCGCAAGCTCGGCCGTGATTTCCTGGTGGCTACCGGCGACATCGAATACGCCCAGGCCGCCGGCAATTACATGAACCTGCACGTGCGCGGCCACGACTACCCGTTGCGCAGCACCATGGCCGCGCTGGAGGCGCGGCTGGACCCGGCGCGGTTCGTGCGCATCCACCGCAGCTACGTGCTCAACCTGGGCTTCCTGGTGTCCATCGAGCCGTTGGACAGCGGCGAAGCACGCGCCCACCTGGCCGACGGCAGCGCGCTGCCCTGCAGCCGCCGCCAGCTGCCGGGCCTGCGCGCGGCGCTGGGGCAGGGGGCGGCGGCGGGCTCAACGGATGCGGCAATGCCGGGCGGCACCACCCGCGCATCTACATGAACGGGCGTTCCAAGCTACAATTCAGGCCTTGTCCCAAGCCTTCAACACCGCCGATATGATCGAGCTCAATCCCGTGCGCCAGCGAATCACCGATCTGACCGATCGCGTGCTCTCGCTCAGGGGGTATCTTTGACTACGACGCCAAGAAAGAGCGTCTGGAAGAAGTAACCCGGGAACTGGAAAACCCAGACATCTGGAACAACGCCGAGTACGCCCAGAACCTGGGCCGTGAACGCGCCAACCTGGAAAAGACCGTCGGCGGCATCGCCACGATCCTGGACGGCCTGTCCGAGTCCGGCGAACTGCTCGAACTGGCTGAAAGCGAGCAGGACGAAGATACCGCCCTGGCCGTGGTCGCCGACCTGGACAAGTACCAGAAGCACGTGGAACAGCTGGAATTCCAGCGCATGTTCTCCGGCCAGATGGACACCGCCCCGGCCTTCGTGGACATCCAGGCCGGTGCCGGTGGCACCGAAGCCCAGGACTGGGCCGAAATCCTGCTGCGCATGTACCTGCGCTGGTGCGAATCGCGCGGCTGGAAGACCGAGTTGATGGAAGTGTCCGGTGGCGACGTCGCCGGCATCAAGTCCGCCACGCTGCGCGTTGAAGGCGATTACGCCTATGGTTGGCTGAAGACCGAAACCGGCGTGCACCGCCTGGTGCGCAAGTCGCCGTTCGATTCGGACAACCGCCGCCATACCAGCTTCACCTCGGTGTTCGTGTCCCCGGAAGTGGACAACAACATCGAAATCGACATCAACCCGGCCGACCTGCGCACCGACGTGTACCGCTCCTCCGGTGCCGGTGGCCAGCACGTCAACAAGACCGAGTCGGCGGTGCGTATCACGCATATTCCGACCAACACGGTCGTGGCCTGCCAGACCGGCCGCAGCCAGCACCAGAACCGCGACAACGCGATGAAGATGCTGGCCGCCAAGCTGTACGAGCTGGAAGTCCAGAAGCGCAACGCCGAGCGCGATGCGGTGGAAGCAACCAAATCCGACATCGGCTGGGGCAGCCAGATCCGCAATTACGTGCTCGACCAGAGCCGCATCAAGGACCTGCGCACCGGCATCGAGCGCTCGGACACCCAGAAAGTGCTGGACGGCGACCTCGACGAGTTCGTCGAGGCCAGCCTGAAGTCCGGCCTGGCCGTGGGCTCCAAACGCATCGACGCCTGACCGTCGGGTCGCCCCACGCGGCCCGATGCGCCCGCCCCGGGCCCGCCCGGGGATTTCGCACTCTGCCCCGTCCATCGGCATGATGGCGGGGTTCGTACCTCCCCCAGACATAGACCCACGCCATGAACGATCAGACCCACGCGCCGCAGCCCCCCGTCGACGAGAACAGCCTCATCGCCGAGCGCCGCGCGAAACTGACGGCGCTGCGCGGGCAGGGCATCGCCTACCCGAACGACTTCCGTCGCGAGCACTTCGCCGGCGCCCTGCAGGCCGAGTTCGCCGACGCCGAACAGTGGACCGCCGAGGCCCTGGACGCTGCCGACCGCCAGGTCAGGATGGCCGGCCGGCTGATGGCCAAGCGGGTCATGGGCAAGGCCAGCTTCGCCCAGATCCAGGACGAATCCGGTCGCATCCAGCTGTTCCTGCAGGGCAGCACCCTGGGCGATGCCTACACCGCCTTCAAGGGCTGGGACGTGGGCGACATCATCGCAGTGGAGGGTGGGCTGACCCGCACCAAGACCGGTGAGCTGTCGGTCAAGGCCACCAGCATCCGCCTGCTGACCAAGTCGCTGCGCCCGCTGCCGGACAAGTGGCACGGCCTGTCCGACGTGGAGCAGCGCTACCGCCAGCGCTACGTCGACCTGATCGTGACGCCGGAGTCGCGCGAGGTGTTCATCAAGCGCTCGCGGATCATCCGCGCGATGCGCGCGTGGCTGGACAACCGCGACTTCCTCGAAGTCGAAACGCCGATGATGCATTACATCCCCGGCGGCGCCACGGCCAAGCCGTTCACCACCCACCACAACGCGCTGGACCTGGACCTGTACCTGCGCGTGGCCCCGGAGCTGTACCTCAAGCGCCTGGTCGTGGGTGGGCTGGAGCGCGTCTACGAGATCAACCGCAACTTCCGCAACGAAGGCGTGAGCACCCGCCACAACCCGGAATTCACCATGATGGAGCTGTACGAGGCCTACGCCACGTACACCGAAGTGATGGACCTGACCGAAGGGGTGATCCGCGACGTGGCCAACCAGGTGCTGGGCACGACTACGGTGACCTGGGACGGCGCCACCATCGACCTGGCCCCGGCCTTCCGCCGCTGGCGCATGGACGAGGCGGTGCGCCACCACAACCCGGAAATCAGCGCCGCCGACTGCACCGACCGCGACGCGCTGGCTGCCCATTGCGAGCGCCTGAAGATCCGCATCAAGCCGTCCTACGGCTGGGGCAAGCTGCTGCTGGAGATCTTCGAAGCTACCGTCGAGCACACGCTGGTGCAGCCGACCTTCATCACCGACCACCCGGTCGAGGTCTCCCCCCTGGCCCGTGCCAACGACGACCAGCCCGGCTACACCGACCGCTTCGAGCTGTTCATCAACGGCAAGGAACTGGCCAACGGCTTCTCCGAGTTGAACGACCCGGAAGACCAGGCCGCCCGTTTCCAGGCCCAGGTGACGGCCAAGGAAGGCGGCGACGACGAGGCCATGCACTACGACGCCGATTACATCCGTGCGCTGGAGTACGGCATGGCCCCGACCGGCGGCCTGGGTATCGGCATCGACCGTCTGGTGATGCTGCTCACCGGCAGCAGTTCGATTCGTGATGTACTGCTGTTCCCCTATATGCGTCCGGAAAACTGAGACGTAGGTCCGGCTGCCAAGGGAGGGCAGCCGGGGCGGGGTTCCGCTGAGGTGGCCGCGCGCGTATGGTTTCTGCGTGGCCTTCCCGGTAGACGCCGTGATGGCCAGGGCGATGATCGGTCCGGTGGTGCGTGACATCCGCATCACACCGCGACCACGATCATGAACCGGGAGATCACGACGGGAGGCGGATCCATGCAAGGTGCCAGTGTGCAGAGTGGCGGAGTATTCTCTCCGCAGCATGTTCCAGTGTGGTCCAGGAAGACGGCGGAAGCATCCTTGAATATTGTCATCGTTGACGACCAGACGTCCGCGCGCACCATGCTCCGTCATGTCATCGAGGACATCGCGCCGGAACTGAGCGTGCACGACTTCGGGGATCCGCTCACCGCGCTGGCCTGGTGCGAATCGCACCCGGTGGACCTGCTGCTGCTCGACTACCGCATGCCGGAGATGGATGGGCTGGAGTTCGCCCGCCGCTTCCGCCGGTTGCCCAAGCACCGCGACATCCCGGTGATCCTGATCACCGTGGTCGGTGACGAGCCGATCCGCCAGGCCGCGCTCGAAGCGGGCGTCATCGATTTCCTGGTCAAGCCGATCCGCCCGCGCGAACTGCGCGCGCGCTGCTACAACCTCTTGCAGTTGCGCCAGCAGTCGGAAAACGTCAAGCAACGCGCGCTGTCGCTGGAACAGCGCCTGCTGGCCAGCATGCATGAAGTGGAAGAGCGCGAACGCGAAACGCTGTCGCGGCTGGCGCGTGCGATCGAGTTCCGTGATGCCGGCACCAGTGCCTACCTGGAGCGCATGGCGCACGTGGCCGGGTTGATCGCCGAGCAGCTCGGCCTGCCCGAGGACGAGTGCAAGCTGATCGAGATGGCGGCGCCCCTGCACGATATGGGCAAGATCGCCATCCCCGATGCGGTGCTGCTCAAGCAGGGCAAGCTCAACGAAGAGGAGCTGGCGATCATGCGCCGGCACCCGCGTATCGGCTATGAGCTGCTGAGCGGCAGCCAGAACCGTTTCATCCAGGTCGGTGCGTTGATCGCACTGCGCCATCACGAACGTTATGACGGCAGCGGGTATCCCGACGGCCTGATCGGCGATGCGATCCCGCTGGAAGCGCGGATCGTGGCGGTTGCCGATGTATTCGATGCCCTGATCTCACCCCGACCGTACAAGGAAGCATGGACGATGGAAGCGACGTTGGCCTACCTCTACGCACAGCGTGGCCGGCTGTTCGACCCGCGTTGCGTGGACGCGCTGCTGCGCGGCCGGCAACAGCTGGACGAAATCTGCGCCCAGCACTCGACCGCCTCGACCCGCCCGGGGATGTGACATGCATGGCCTGCTCCAGCGCCTCAAGCAGCGGCTGGACACGATGCGCGGCCATGCGTTCGTCCGGTTCTTTCCTGCCACGCTGGTGTCGCTGGTCGCACTGGCGGTGCTCGCGCCCGCGCAGTGGTGGATCGGTGCGACGCTGGTCGTGGCCGCCGCTCTCATCCACGTGAGCCGGTCGGCACACGCGGGACGACGCGCGTCGAATGGCTCCAACGCCGGCCGCGGCATCCTCGCCGAGCTGCGTGCGCGGCTGTCCAATCGACCCGACAGCGAGCACCTCCAGAACTTCATCCGGATTGCGATCACCGCGTTGTTCATCGGCTATCTCGGCTGGCGCTATACGCAGGTGGGGGGCGACATTCTGCGCGTGACGTGGCTGATCCTGGCAGTCGAGCTGGCCGTGGCGATGCTGTTGCTGGCGGGTCTGTTGGCGCGACCGGGCGTGTCGCGCGCGCGGCGTACCGTGGGGATGGTCACCGATTACGCCTGCATGGGCGCGATCATGACCCTGCAGGGAGAACCGGCGGCGTTGCTGTATGTGGTGCTGCTTTGGGTCACCATCGGCAATGGCATGCGCTATGGGCGCGGCTACCTGCATGCCGCCACCGCGATGGGCTGCGCGGCGTTCCTCTGCGCACTCCTGTTTTCCCCGTACTGGGCCGGACACCATCTACTCGGCTGGGGACTGCTGCTGGGACTGGGCATGACCCCGCTGTACTTCGTCGGCATCAGCCGGGCCGCGCCCCCGGCCGCCGCCGACCCGCGTACGGCGGCGGTGGGACCGGTGCATCGCCTCTACCTGCAGGTAAAGGAGCGCCTGACCAAGCGTTCGGACAGCGAGCACGGCCAGGCCATCGTGCGTATCGTGTTGATCACGCTGATCCTGGGCTATGTGCTCATGCCCAGCGTGCGCCACGACCTGCCGCCGGCGCAGCATCACGGCGTGCTGGCGATCGTGCTGACCGGGCTGTTCCTGTCGATCACGCTGTTTGCCTGGCTGCTGGTGCGGCCGGCGCGCTCGGATCCGCGGCGTATCGCCGGGATGCTGGCCGATTACGGCCTGATCGCCGCAGGCATGGTGCAGATGGGCGAGCCGCTGGCGTGGGTCTACATCGTGGTGATGTGGGTGACCGTGGGCAACGGCATGCGCTACGGGAACAATTATCTGTACGCAGCCGTGGCCATGGCGCTGGGCAGCTTCGGCTACACCATGTTGGCCACGCCCTATTGGGAACAGAACGGTCGCCTGGGCTTCGGGCTCTGGCTCGGGTTGGCGGCGGTGCCGCTGTACTTCTCCAGCCTGCTGCGTCAGTTGACCCACGCCATGGACGAGGCGCGTCGCGCCAGCGAGGCCAAGAGCCGGTTCCTGGCCAACATGAGCCATGAATTCCGCACGCCGCTCAATGGCCTGTCGGGGATGACCGAAGTGCTGGCCACCACGCAGCTGGATGAAGAGCAGCGCGAGTGCGTCAGCACCATCCAGGCCTCCTCCCGCAGCCTGCTGGCACTGGTGGAGGAGGTGCTGGACATCTCGGCCATCGAGGCGGGCAAGCTGCGGGTGCTGGCCGAGGATTTCTCGCTGGCCGATGTGATGCAGTCCATCGGGCTGATCCTGTTGCCGCAGGCCAAGGTCAAGCGTCTGGCCTACCAGGTCAAGGTGGATGACGCGGTGCCGGCGCGGCTGCGCGGCGACCTGGGCCATCTGCGGCAGATCCTGCTCAACCTGGCTGGCAACGCGGTCAAGTTCACCGACCACGGCAAGGTCGAGATCCGGGTGTCGCTGCTGCGCGATGACGGGCAGGGCAACGTGCGGATCCGGTTCGACATCCTCGATACCGGTATCGGCGTGGTCCCGGCCATGCGTCCGCGGTTGTTCGAGGCCTTCGAGCAGGCCGATGTGAGCATGGCGCGTCGGCACGAGGGCACCGGGCTGGGCACGACCATTGCCAAGGGCCTGGTGGAGGCGATGGGCGGGCAGATCGGCTTTGCCGAGAACCCGCCGCAGGGCAGCTGCTTCTGGTTCGAGCTGCCGTTTGCACTTCCCCCGGTGGTCGCCGGCGAGTTCACCCCGGCGGTGGTCGGCGAGAGCGTGCCCGGCAGCGGCAACAACGTGATCGCGTTTGCCGACCCGTTCCTGCGCCATCGCGCACGCGTGCGCAGCATGAAGATTCTGGTGGCCGACGATCATCAGGCCAATCGCCTGGTGCTGCAGCGGCTGCTGCAGAAGGCCGGGCACAAGGTGGTATGCGTCAACGATGCCGAGGCGGTGCTGGATGCGTTGGCCGAAAGCGATTACGACGTGGCCATCGCCGATCTGCACATGCCGGGGATGAGCGGGCTGGACATGCTCAAGGAGCTGCGGGTGATGCAGGCCGGCGGTGCACCGCGCACACCGGTATTGATCCTCAGCGCCGATGTGACGCCCGAGGCGATCCAGCAGTGCACCCAGGCCGGCGCGCACACCTTCTTCGGCAAGCCGGTGGTGGCGGTGCGGCTGCTGGATACGCTGGCCGATATCGCCACCAACGACCAGTTGCGGGCCACGGCGCCGGTGGTGCATGTGTCGGTGGCGCCCGACGGCGTGCTCGATCCGGGCGTGCTCGATGAGCTGGCGTCGCTGGGGTTGGGGGAGGCGTTCGAGCAGGAGTTCGTTCGCCAATGCCTGGAGGATGCGCGGCAGTGCATCGAGGTGGCCGCCGCCGATGGCGAGCGCGCTGACTGGGTGCATCTGCGCGAGCAGGCGCACGCGATCAAGGGCGTGGCCGGCAACCTCGGGCTGGTGCGCGTGGCGCATCGTGCCGGTGAGGTGATGCGCATGGCCGACTGGCAGTTGAAGACCGAGTGGCGCGAGCGGATCAACCAGATCCGCACCGGGATGAAAGAGGGCCGTGCGGCGCTCGAGGCCCGCGCGCAGAAGCGCGACGCGCGCGAGGATGGTGGTAGCGACGTGCGGTGATCGACCGCTTGCTACCGGATTGGGCGGGGGTGTGTGGGTTCGCGKGACACGCTGCAAGTACRTCCATGTAAGCTCGCGKGCGCCATCCATGGCGTACGACGGTCCCGCGAACCCACACCCATCCATGGCGTACGACGGTCCCGCGAACCCACAC
>NZ_JBFULC010000060.1:0-25210 GCF_056400525.1 Stenotrophomonas sp. P5_A9 | reverse complement strand
GCCGGCGCCGCCGCGGCCGTCGCTGGCGCAGCGGCCGTGGGTGCCACCGCCGTCGCCGCCGCTGCTGGCCAGGACAAGCCCGGGATCAAGCTGGATGCGGCCTACAACGCCGGCGTGCAGTACGACGACGTCAAGTACGCGATCAATATTGCGTCCAGCCAGTATTACCGTGGCAACGGCGTCACCGGCAAGAACGTGGATCAGGGCTACATCGACTGTTCCGGCTGGGTGGGCACGCTGCAGAACAAGACCCAGGACGAGATCAACCGCAAGGCCGGCCATGAGGTCTACACCGACGCGGACAAGATCAAGCTCGGGTATGCCGGCTCGGGCACCATCGTGCAGAACGCCTACAAGGAATCGGGCGTGCTGCTCGACCGCGCCGGCATCGCCAAGCCCGGTGCCCTGCAGGAAGGCATGGTCATCGGGCTGGATACAGCCAAGACCAAGCACGAACACTGGAACGGCATCGACCACATCGTGATGGTGGTGCGCGACCCGAACACCGACAAGCTGTTGATCAGCCAGTCCACCGGCAGCAAGGGCGTGCACACCATGCCGGTGGAGGAGTACCTGAAGCAGGTGGAGAGCCACCCGAACTGGAAGATCTATGCTTCCGATCCGCTGTCCAAGGGCCGCCACCTGCTGGAAAGCCACACGCAGGATCGCGTGCAGGGGCAGGGTGCGGCGACGCATGAAGCGCCGGGCAAGCACGGCAACGCACAGCCCGACGCCGCCCATGGCGCGCTGCTCAAGGACGGCAGCAAGGGCGATGCGGTGCGCAATGTGCAGGAGGAGCTCAACAAGCTTGGCTACGTCGGCGGGGATGGCAAGCCGCTGACCGAGGACGGCAAGTTCGGCCGCAACACCCAGGATGCGGTGCGCGCGTTCCAGCGCGACAACGGGCTGGGGGTCGACGGCATCGTCGGGGCCAAGACCCTGGGCGCGATCGGCGAAGCACGCGACAAGCCGCTGCTGAGCGATCCGCGGCATGCCAACAACCCGATGTTCGAACAGGCGGTCAAGGGCATGGAAGGTCTGGAGGCGGGGACCTTCAAGGACCGCCAGTCGCTGCTCAACGCCGCCGGCGCGCTGACCCAGGACGCCAAGGCGGCCGGTCTGCAGCGCATCGATGCGGTGGTGCCCAGCACCAACGGGCAGTTGCTGTTCGCGGTGCAAGGGGGCACCGGCGATCCGGTGCAGTTGCGTGCGCACGTGGAGAAGGGCGCGGCGGAAACGCAGTCGCTTGCCGCCACCAGCGCCGCGCTGCACGAGCCACAGCAGGCCCAGCAGGAGCAGGTGCGCCAGACCCAGAAGGCGATGGGGCACTGAGTTTCATCGGGCAGGACGCCCACCGGGAAGGAAGCCCACGGAAGGCCGCGCTCGCGCGGCCTTCTTTTTTTTGTTCTCTCATCTGCGTGGCAAGCACGAAGCGCGCTGCCAACTTTCTCGCGCGGCGGTCGGTGGATCGGGCGCTGGGGCCCCATACCCTTTCCGGCGAATGTCCCCCGGCCGCAAGCGGCCTCCTCCTTTATTTCGCCTCCAAGGGCATGGGGCCCCAGCGCCCGATCCACCGACCAGCGCCAAAAAAGCCTTGCTTCTGCCTGCGCACCGCAAGCCGAGCCCCGTAGCGGCCGGTAGGCCCCTGGGCAAAATCAAGGAGGAGGCCGCCCAGCGGCCGGGGGACATTTGCGCCAGGGGCCTACCGGCCGCTACGGGGCCCCCACGCTCGCGACAACCCCGCACGACGCACGACGCTTGCATCCGTACGCACGTAGCGGTGCGCCACCGCCTAAAGCACGCGGAACAAGACACGCCCCTCCAGTGGAGAGAAGCGCCTTTGTTGTCTGCGCTCCGTTGGCTGTGCGGTCAGCGGCGGCCAAACCCCAACGGCCGCCATCGTTCATGCGCAGGTCATGCATTTTTCAGCACCGCTTCAGACGCCCTGCCGTTATATGAATACGCACTCTGGCCTCACCCAGGCGGCAATGTTCCGACAATGTTGGAACCCCAGCTTGGTAGCCAGCACCCGACAGGAGAACCGAACATGCTCAACATTTCCGCACTCAGCTTTCGTGGCCTGGCCATGGCCCTGGCGCTGACCGCCGGCCTGGCCACCATCAGCGATGCCAGCGCAATGTCCAGGAAGGACAAGCGCACGGTCGTGGGCGCGGTGGTGGGCGGCGTGGCCGGTCACCTTATCTCCAACGGCGACCCGACCGCCACGGTCGGCGGCGCGGTTGCCGGTGGTGCCATCGGCAACCTCACCACCCGCGACAACCGTGACCGCCGCTACGATCGCGGCTACGACAACCGCCGCTATGATGATCGCCGTCATGACCGCCGCTACGGCTACGACCGCGGTTACGACCGCCGCAATGACCGCGCCCGTTGGGAGCGCGAACAGCGCGATCGCCGCGACTGGGATCGTCGCCATGGGCGCGGCTGGTAAAGCGGGCGCGACGGCCGGCTGAAGCGGCCGCTTGATGGACGACAGCGCAGCGGGCGGGTCGATGACCCGCCCGTTCTGCGTTCCAGGCACGCGCTGCGCAACGGCATGGACACCCGACGCACGCGGTACCCTAGCGCTCCCCCCCGCGCCGCAGCGCACGTCCGACCGCGTCCCGATGAACACCGACACCCACCTCGTCCAGGGCCTCGACAACGATACGGTCGTTGCCGACTGGCCGGCGATCACCGACAAGGAAATCGCCTGGTTGCAGGACCGGTATCCGCAGCTTGGCAGCCACGGCCGCCTGCTGTGGCATAGCCCACGCCCGTTGTCGGCGGCGGCCATCGTCGAGAGCGRTGCGGCCGGACCGGTCTTCGTCAAGCGTCACCACGCCAGCGTACGCAGTGCGCAGGTGCTGGGCGAAGAGCATCGCTTCATCGCCCACCTTGCCGCCGCCGGCATACCGGTCGTGCAGGTACTGCGCGCGGTCGATGGCAGCACCGCGGTCGAACACGATGGCTGGACCTACGAGCTGCACGCCCTTGCACCCGGCCACGACCTGTATCGCGACGCCCCCTCCTGGACACCACTGACCGACGCCGCGCAGGCGCGCGAAGCCGG
The DNA here is from genome assembly GCF_056400525.1 of Stenotrophomonas sp. P5_A9. Classification (NCBI taxonomy): domain Bacteria; kingdom Pseudomonadati; phylum Pseudomonadota; class Gammaproteobacteria; order Lysobacterales; family Lysobacteraceae; genus Stenotrophomonas; species Stenotrophomonas sp. P5_A9. The sequence continues at coordinate 22,137 of NZ_JBFULC010000060.1, read as the reverse complement.
CCGCGTGCTCGCACAGCTGCATCAGGCCTCGGCCGGTTACCAAGGCCCGCAGCGCGACACGCACCTGCTGGTCGCGCGTGACGACCTGATCCGCAGCGCCGACCCGGTGGCGATGATCGCGCGCGATCTCCACGTTCGCCCCGGCCTGGCCGCGTATCTGGCGCGACAGACCTGGCAGGACGACCTGCAGCGCGCGGTGCTGCCCTGGCATGCCGGCTTGGCCGCACGCCTGCAGGATGAGCCGCGGCTGTGGACGCACAACGACTGGCACGTCTCCAACCTGCTGTGGCGCGCGTCGGGCGACGGCATGGAGGTGGCCAGCGTGCTCGACTTCGGGCTGGCCTCGCCCACCAGCGCCCTGTTCGACCTGGCCACGGCCATCGAACGCAATGCGGTTGCCTGGCTGGACGTGGACGCACCGGCCCCCGCCGCACGCGTGCCGATCGCGCTGGCCCTGCTTGAGGGCTATCGGGACGTGCTGCCGCTGTCGGCCGAGCGCGTGCACCTGCTCGCCGATCTGCTGCCGATCGTGCACCTGGACTTTGCCCTGTCCGAAGTGGAGTACTTCGAAGGCGTCACCGGCTCTTCAGCCAACGCCGACGTGGCCTACCACACCTTCCTGCTGGGCCACGCCGACTGGTTCAAGGGCACCGACGGGCAGGCCCTGCTCGCGGCCCTGCACGCCGCCGCCTGAGCGAGGGCGGGCAAAACCGTACCGGTTGTGGTGAAATAGTCGCCGAAGCGGGGGTGCCTGGCGAAGCCAGGCTGAGAGAGTCCCTTGGAACCTGATCCGGTTGATACCGGCGTAGGGAGCTTTGTGCAGTGGGCGCAACGACCGGACGGGTCGCTGCGCGCGCGCCGTCGCTTCGTCTCTTCTGGCTGATGACGAATCGAATGAACCGCTGCTACCGCCCTGCCCTGCTGACCGTTGCCCTGTGCGCCGCCCTGCCGCTGCACGCCAGCGACGCCGCACCCGATGCCGCCGACCGTACCCCGACCGAACTTGCCGCCGTGCGCGTGCAGGCGCGGCAATCGGTGACGCCCGCCATCCAGTCCAACAGCTTCGGCAGCGGCGACTGGAAGAACACGCCGGCGTCGATGAACGTGCTCGATCGCACGCTGCTGGACAGCCGCCAGGTGCGCACGCTGTCCGAGCTGGCCAGCAACGATGCCGCGCTGGGCGACAGCTACGCGCCGGTCGGGTATTACCAGAACATTGCCATCCGCGGCTTTCCGCTGGACACGGCCACCGGCTACCGCTTCAACGGTCTGTCCATCGCCGGCGAGCAGCGCCTGGCGCTGGAGAATGTGCAGCAGGTTGAAATCCTCAAGGGCGAAGCCGGCCTGGCCGCGGGCGTGATGGCGCCCGGCGGCATCATCAACTACGTCGGCAAGCGGCCCACCGAAGTACGCAACGTCACCTTGGGCACCGATTCGGAAGGCTCGCGCTACGCGGCGGTGGATGTCGGCCATTGGCTGACGCCGCGCTTCGGCGTGCGCCTGAACGCGGCGTGGGATGACAGCACGTCGTACATCGACCATGCCGACGGCCGCCGCAACTTCTATGCGCTGGCCACCGACTGGCTGATCAGCGACCGCAGCAGGCTCGAGGTGGATGCCAGCTACCAGACCAGCGCGCAGCGCTCGGCCTCCGGTTACCAGCTACTCGGCGCAACCACGCTGCCCCGCAGCGTGGACCGCACCCGCATGCTCGGCTACCAGCCGTGGCAGCAGCCGGTCGGCATCGACAGCACGAACCTTACTGCCCTGCATACCTTCCAGATCAACGCGCAGTGGCAGACACGCGTGTCGGCCAGCTACAGCCGTTCGGTGATCGATGACAACGTGGCCTTCGCCTACGGCTGCTATTACGCCGCGCAATGTGCCGACGGCAGTGTGCCGGGCAACTACTTCGCCCCCAATGGCGACTACGACATCTACGATTACCGCAGCCCTGACGACACCCGTCGCAACCTCGAGGGGCGCGCCGAGCTGCGCGGCAGCTTCGACACCGGGCGCGTGGGCCACGACCTCACCCTCGGCGTGGATCGTTTCGAACGCACGGTGGACAAGCGCCGCAACGTCAACGAGTACGTCGGCACCGCCAACATCAATGACACGCGCGTGCCGGTGTTCGCACCGTCGCCGCTGCAGCCCGGCCCGTCGGTCCGCCGCCTGGACAGCGCGCAGACCGCCGTGTTCGTGCTCGACCGGATGCAGGTGGGCAATGACTGGCAGTGGCTGGCCGGCGGTCGCTTCGTGCGCCTGGACGAGCGCGCCTTCGACAAGCGCGGCAATCCCGAGCGCCACAGCACGCTGTCGCGTTTCCTGCCGCAGACCGCACTGGTGTGGAAGGCCACCGATGCGGTGAACGTCTACGCCAGCTACGTGCGCGGCATTGCGCTCGGCCAGGAGGCGCCGTTCTGGACCTCCAACGACGGTGCGTACCTGGCGCCGGTGCTGTCGCGCCAGACCGAGGTGGGCGTCAAGTACGCCGCCACCGATGCGCTGACCCTGGGCGCAGCGGTGTTCCGTACCTCGCAGCCGTTCCAGTACGCCAGGCCCGACGGCAGCGATGCCGGCTACACCTTCGTCGCCGAGGGCCAGCAGACCCACACCGGGCTGGAGTTGACGGCCAACGGTCGCGTCGCCGAAGGGCTCGTGCTCACTGCCAGCGTCAGCGCGCTGCAGGCGCGCGCGCGCGATACCGGCACCGCGTTCTACGAAGGCCATCCGTTGGTCAACGTGCCCAAGGTGCGCGCCAGCGTGCATGCCGATTACGCGTTGCCTTTCGCCAATGGGCTGTCGGTCACCGGCGGCTGGCGTTATGCGTCGTCCAACGTGGCTACGGTCGATGGCGATGTGCGCGCACCGGGCTACCACGTGGTCGACCTCGGCCTGCGCTTCAAACATGACCTGCGCGCGCACCCGGTGACCTGGAACCTGTCGGTGGACAACGTGTTCGACCGCTTCTACTGGCGCGATACGGGCAGCAGTGCCGGTGATTACTACCTGTTCGCCGGTGCGCCGCGCCAGGCGCGCCTGTCGGTGACGTTCGGGCTATGAACGCCGCGGCGATCCTGGAGTGGTCGGCGGTCGTTGCCAGCCTGCTCGGCGTGTGGCTGATGGCACGCCGGCGGATGCTGGCATGGCCGGTCGGGCTGGTGGCGGTGGCACTGTATGGCGTGGTCTTCGCCGAGGCGAAACTCTACTCGGATACGCTGCTGCAGGTCGTGTTCGGTGGGTTCCTGCTGTACGGCTGGCTCAGCTGGCGCCGGCACGCACAGGAGGACGGCGCGATCGTGATTGCGCCGCTGGCACGCGCGCAGCTGCTGCGCGATCTGGGCATCGGCGTGGTGTTCGGCATCGCGCTCGGTGCGGTGATGCACACCTGGACCGGTGCCGCGCTGCCCTGGCTGGATGCGATGCTCGCCGCGCTCAGCCTGGTGGCGCAGTGGTGGCAGGCGCGCCGGCACATCGCCACGTGGTGGCTGTGGATTTTCGTGGACGTCGTCTACGTCGGCATGTACCTGGTCAAATCGCTGGACGTGACCGCCGGGCTTTACCTGGTGTTCGTCGGGTTGGCGGTGATGGGGCTGCGGGCATGGACGGCGGCGGGCGACCAGACCCGATCGGCTGCCTGATCGGGTCAGTGCTGCGCGACGCTGCCTCGTGCAGCGACCGCCGCCAGGCACGCGGCAGCCATCGACGCCAGTAGCAGGGCTGCGCTGGCCAGGAAGGTCGGACGGTGGCCGGCCTGGTCGAACAGAAGCCCGCCGACGGTGGCACCGACGGCAATCGCCAGTTGCACGACCGCCACCATCAGCCCGCCGGCCGCCTCGCCGTCCTCGGGGAGCGTGCGCGCCAGCCAGGTCCACCAGGCCACCGGCGCGGCGGTGCCAAGCAGTCCCCACAGGGCAAGCAACGCGGCGGTCGGGGCGAGGCCGCGGCCGGGGCCGGCCAGGACCCCGGCGAGCACGGCCATCAACAGTGGCAGCGCGATCAGCGTCACCTGCAGGCGACGCCGCGCGAACGGCTCGATCATGAAGGTACCGACCAGGCCGGCTGCCCCCATCAGCAGCAGCAGCAACGACAGCGTTCCCACCGGCACGCCGGTCTGGGTTTCCAGGTAGGGCCGCAGGTAGGTGAACAGCGAGAACTGGCCCATGAAGAACAGACTGGCCGCGAGCATGCCCCAGGCCACCGGCGGGCGCTTGAGCAGCACGAACACATTCCACGACGCGCGATGCCCATCGGCACGCATGGAAGGCAGTGCGAGGAACTTCCACACCAGCGCGATCAGCGCCACCGGCACCAGCGCCAGGAACGCCCCGCGCCAGCCAACCATCGCCCCGATCCAGCTGCCCAACGGCGCGGCGATCACCGTTGCCAGCGCATTGCCGCCATTGACGATGGCCAGTGCACGCGGCACCTGGTGGGCCGGCACCAGGCGCATCGCGGTGGCCGCCGACATCGCCCAGAACCCACCGATGGCCACGCCGACCAGCGCGCGGCCCAGCATGAATATCGGGTAGGTGGGCGCCAGGGCAGCCAGCGTGGCCGACAGCATCATCGCCAACGTCAGGCCCAGCAGCAGCCATTTGCGGTCCAGTCGACCGGCCAACGGCGACACCAGCAGGCTGGTGACCAGGGCGAACGCACCGGACACGCCGATGGCCCGACCTGCCTGGCCGTCACTGACATGCAGATCGCTTGCGATGGAGGTGAGCAGGCTGACCGGCATGAACTCCGAGGCCACCAGTGCGAAGGCGGCCAGCGACAACGCGAACACCGCCCCCCACTGCCGCGCGGTCGCCGCCGCGACGACGGGGGCGACCGCTGCCGTGTGACTGGATGCAGGGCCACTCACTGCAGGTTGGTCCGGAAGAACGCCGTCAAACGAGCGAACGGAATCCGTTCGACCCGATCGTACAGATCGACGTGGCCCGCATCGGGAACGATGAGCAACTCCTTGGGCTGGCCGGCAAGTTCGTAGGCCGCTTCACTGAACTCGCGCGAATGCGCCTGGCTGCCGGCGATGAACAGCATCGGCCGCGGCGAGATGGTCTCGATGTCGTTGAACGGGTAGAAGTTCATGAACTTCACGTTGCTGGTCAACGTCGGGTGGGTGGTGAGCTGCGGGGTCGTTCCCGCCGGCGTGAACTCACCGCGAGGGGTGCGATAAAAGTCGAAGAACTCACGCTCGATGGGCGAGGACGTTGCATCAATGTGGTGGACCGAGCCACTGGTGTAGCGGGTCGGGCCGCCGGCGAACTCCACGTCGCGCTGCTCGGCTGCCGCGGCGATCACCGCGCGCCGCTGCTGCAGCGTGACCGCGTGGCCCAAGCCATCGCGGTTGGCCGCGCCCATGTCATACATGCTCACCGTCGCCACGGCGCGGATGCGCGGGTCGATCTTGGCGGCACTGATCACGAAGCTGCCACTGCCACAGATGCCGAGCGCGCCGATCCGGTCCCTGTCGACGAAGGACTGGCTGCGCAGGTAATCCACTGCCGCGCTGAAGTCTTCGGCGTAGATGTCCGGTGAAACCGCATTGCGCGGCTCACCGCCGCTTTCGCCCCAGAACGACAGGTCGATGGCCAGGGTGACAAAGCCCTGCTCGGCCAGCTTGGTGGCATACAGCGTCGAGGACTGCTCCTTTACCGCGCCCATCGGGTGACCGACCACGAGCGCAGCATGCGGCGTGGTGCGGTCCATCCCGCGCGGCAGGAACAGGCTGCCGGTTACGCGCATCCCGTACTGGTTGTTGAACGTGACCTTCTGCACGGCCACGGCCGCGCTGGTATAGAAGTTGTCGGCTCCGTGGGACATGTCGGCTCCAGTGGCAAGCGGCGGGCTGGCCAGCAACGCGGCCAGCAGCAGAATCTTCTTCATCGGGGAACTCCGCGGATCGGCGATCTCGGTGGGGCATTGTCGGGGGCAGGCTTCCTCCCGATAAGACGTCCAATCACGGATGGGTCTATTACCCAGGCTTATCAATCGCCGTGGCACACTGCGGCATGGCCAGACGCACCCTCAACGACCTGCTCGCCTTCATCACTGTCGCGCGCGAAGGCAGCTTCACCCGTGCCGCCGGGGTACTGGGGGTGAGCCAGTCCGCGCTCAGCCAGGCAATCAAGCTGCTCGAAGAGCGCCTGCAGATCCGGCTGCTGACCCGGACCACGCGCAGCGTGTCGGTCACCGTGGCCGGCGAGCGGCTGCTGGCCGCGATTGGTCATCGCTTCGATGAGATCGAATCGGAGCTGGATGCGTTGACCGAACTGCGCGACAAGCCAGCCGGACGCGTGCGCCTGACCAGCGGCGACCATCCGCTGCGCACCCTGCTGCTGCCACGGCTGATGCCGCTGATGCACACCTACCCGGACGTGCGCATCGAGTTCGATGTCAGTTATGCACTGCGCGATATCGTGGCCGACCGCTTCGATGCCGGCATCCGGCTGGGCGAGAACATCGACAAGGACATGATCGCCGTGCCGATCGGTCCGGCCATCCGCATGGCGGCGGTGGCCACCCCGGCGTACTTCGAACAGCACGGTGTGCCCAAGGCGCCTTCGGACCTCACCCGACATCGCTGCATCAACATGCGCCTACCCACGTTGGGCGGGCTGTACGCGTGGGAGTTCGAGCGGCGTGGCCGCGAGATCAAGGTGCGCGTGGACGGCCAGCTGACCTTCAACTCCTCCCCGCACATGGTGCTGGCCGCGCTGGACGGGCTGGGCATCGCGTTCCTGCCGGAGGAGGAATTCGCGCCGCACCTGCAGGACGGTCGGCTGCAGCGCGTGCTTGCCGACTGGTGTCCGCCGTTCCCCGGCTACCATCTCTACTACCCGAGCCGTCGCCAGCACTCCCCTGCATTCGCACTGGTGGTCGAGGCACTGCGCGGGTAAGCGAGCGGCGCGCCACAGGCCGTGCCTGTCGCTCGCCTCACGCCACCGGATGCGCCGGGCGACGATGGAACTTGCGCGACAGCCAGTTGCCCAGGTCATCCACCACGGTGAAGGCCGCCGGAATCACGATCAGGCTGAGCAGCGTGGAGGTGATCAGGCCACCGATCACCGCAATGGCCATCGGTGCACGGAAGCTGGAGTCGCCGGCAAACCCCAACGCGATCGGCATCATGCCCGCGCCCATCGCCAGGGTGGTCATGATGATCGGCTGCGCGCGTTTGCGGCAGGCATCGATCAGCGCATCGTGCTGGCTCATGCCGTGTTCGTCCTCGGCCATCACCGCGTAATCCACCAGCAGGATGGAGTTCTTGGTGGCGATGCCGATCAGCATCAACAGGCCGATGAGCGCCGGCAGCGAGAGCATGTTCTGGGTGATCAGCAACGCGCCGAATGCACCACCGGCACACAGCGGCACCGCGGCGAGGATGGTGATCGGCATCAGCGCGTGGTTGAACAGCAGCAACAGCACCATGTAGATGCAGATCAACCCGGCCGCCATCGCCAGCATGAAACCGATGAACAGTTCGACGAAGACTTCGGCATCGCCGGTGTTGAGGAAGGTCACGCCCGGCGGCAGCTGCTTGACGCTCGGCAGTGCCTGTACTTCGGTCATCACATCGCCCAACGGGCGACCGTTGAGTTCGGCGGTAAGGGTGACGTTGCGCTGGCGCTGGTAGCGCGAGATCTGCGAGGGACCACTGCCCTGCCGGATGTCGGCCACGGCCGCCAGCGGCACCGGGCCGTAGCGGCCGGGCACGCGCAGCTGGCTGATCAGGCCCGGGTTGGCCAGCGTGGCTTCGGCGAAGCCGACCCGGATCGGCACCTGGCGATCGGGCAGGTTGAGCTTGGCCAGGCGCTGCTCGTAATCGCCGGCGGTGGCGATGCGCGCCGCTTCGGCGATGTCGGCCGTGGCCACGCCCAAGTCGGCAGCGCGCGCGGCATTGGGCACGATCTGGATTTCCGGGCGCAGCAGCGACGCCGTCGAGGTGACGCTACCCAGGCCCTGGATGCCGCGCAGATCGCGCTCCAGCGCGGTGGAGGCGTCCTGCAGGCGTTGCGGGTCGTCACCGGAGAGCACCAGCTGCAGCAGGTTGCCCGGCTCGGAACTGACGTAGCTCACGCGCACGCCGGGCAGGTCGGCCAGGCGCTTGCGTGCCTCGCGTTCGAGCACGCGCTGGTCGCGCTCCCGCGTATCGGTGGTGCCCCAGTCGAGCACCAGCGTGGCCTTGCGCGGTTCACCGACACCGGTCGCGCCGGGGTCGCCCAGGTCGAGCACGCTGCCGACGGCGGTGTAGACCTGCTTGAGTTCGGGAATGTCCTTGAGCAGTGCGCGTGCGTGCTCGGCCACGGCCACGGTCTCCTGCAGGCGCGTGCCCGGCGGCAGCTCGAGGTTGAGGTTGCTGCGTCCCAGGTCGGACTGCGGGATGAAGGTGGCCGGGATGAACGGCACCAGCGCCAGCGAGGCCACGAACAGACCGGTGGCCACCCACAGCGTGCGGCCACGATGGTGCAGCGCGGCGTCCACCCAGCCCAGGTACCAGGTCATCAGCCGGGATTCCGGCTTTTCCTCGCCATGCGGCTTGAGCAGGTAGGCGGCCATCATCGGCGTGAGCAGGCGGGCGACCAGCAGCGAGAACAACACTGCGGTGGCCGCGGTCCAGCCGAACTCGCGGAAGAACTTGCCGGCGATGCCGGGCATGAACGCCACCGGCACGAACACCGCCGCCAGCGTCAGCGAGGTGGCGATCACCGCGTTGCCGATCTCGCCGGCCGCTTCGCGCGCGGCCTCCAGCGGTGGCTTGCCCATGCGCAGGTGGCGCACGATGTTCTCGATCTCCACGATCGCATCGTCCACCAGGATGCCGACCACCACCGACAGCGCCAGCAGCGTGATGATGTTGAGGGTGAAGCCGAAGAAGTACATCACCGCGAAGGTCGGGATGATCGACAGCGGCAGCGCCAGCGCGGACACCCAGGTCGCGCGCCAGTCGCGCAGGAACAACCACACCACCAGCAGTGCCAGCAGCGCGCCCTCCCAGAGCATGGTCATCGACGAATCGTAGGAGCGGTGGGTCTCATCGATGGCGGTGGTGACCAGGCGGAAGTCGATACCGGGGTGCTCGGCCTTGATCTTGTCCAGTGCGTCATGCACACCGGCTTCCACCTTGACCTCGCTGGAGCCGCGCGTGCGCGACATCGAGAACGCCACCACGCCCTTGCCGTCCAGCAGCGCGGCCTCGGTCGGATCGGCGGCGGCGTCGGTCACGGTGGCCAGCGTGGACAGCCGTACCGCACGCCCGTCCGGCAGCGCGATGGAGTAGTCGCGCAGCGCCTGCGCGTCACCGACGGTGCCCAGCGTGCGGATGGTCTGCTGCGCGCCCTCGACCTCGGTCTTGCCACCGGCACGCTCGACCTGGATGCGGGCCAGCTGCTGGGACACGTCGCCGGCGGTGATGCCCATGGCGATCAGCGCGTTGGGGTCCAGGTCCACCCGCACCTGGCGCTGCACGCCGCCGACGCGGGTGACCCGCGCAACCCCGGGTACGCCATACATGGCGCGCGAAATGTCGCGGTCGACGAACCAGCTGGCCTCATCGGTGGTCATGTGCGGAGCGACCAGCGCGTAGGTCATCAGCGAACCGCCGATATCGACCTTGGAGATCACCGGCTCCTGGATGTCCTGCGGCAGATCGGTGCGGATGCGGGTGACTGCATCGCGCGTGTCGTCCAGCGCGGTGGCCAGGTCGGCCTCGAGCTGGAACTCGATGGTGGTGGTGCTGACGCCTTCGGTGACCGAGGACATCACGCGCTTGACGTTGTTGACCGTCGCCACCGAGTCCTCGACCTTGCGGGTGACCTCGGCCTCCAGCTGGCTCGGCGATGCCCCCGGCTGGGTGACGGTCACGGTGGTCATCGGGAAGGCGATGTCGGGGAAGCGCGCCACCGGCAGCTGATGGAAACCCCACAGGCCGGCCACGCACAGCACGAAGAAGATCAGCAGCGCAGGGAGCGGGCGTTTGATCGCCCAGGCAGAGATGTTCATCGCGCGGCTGCCTTGGTCGCGGTCACCACGCGCACGCGGTCGCCCTCACCGAGGAAGCCGGCGCCGTCCACCACGACCTGGTCGCCGGCCTTGAGCCCGTCCAGGATCGCGGTGCGGCCCTGCACGGCCTGGCCGGTGCCGACGCGGTGGCGCGTCGCCTGCTGTTTGTCGTTCACGGTGAACACGTAGTTGTGGCCGTCGCGCTGCACGATCGCCGCCGTCGGAATGGTCAGCACCGGGCCGTCGCCGGTGACGATGCGACCGTCCACGAAGATGCCCTGCTTGAGCGGGCCGGGCGCGGGCAGGTCGGCGTAGATGGTGCCGGTACGGGTCTGCCCATCAACACCCGGCGTCACCGCCCGGATGCGACCGCTGACCACCTGGCCTGCGTACTGCAGCTCGACGGTGTTGCCAACGGCCACATCGGCCAGCTGGTTTTCCGGCAGCTCCGCGCGCCACTCCAGGCGACCATCGCGGATCAGGCGCAGCAGTTCCGTGCCGGCGGATACCACCTGACCCGGCTGCACCAGGCGCTTGGAAATCAGGCCGTCGGCCGGTGCGCGCAGGTCGGCGAAATCGCGGCGCAGTTTGGCCGCGTCGCGCGCGGCACGTGCGGTGGAGGTCTGCGCTTCGGCATTGATGCGTGAGGCGCGCAACTCATCCAGGCTGCTGGCGCTGATCAACTGCTGCGCGGCGAGCTTGGCGCTGCGCTCGTAATTCATGCGCGCCAGTTCCTGCGAAGCCTGCGCCTGCCGCAGCGAGGCATCGGCCTGCGCCAGCTCGCTGTCCAGGGTGCGGTGGTCCACCTGCAGCAGCACCTGCCCCTGCTTGACCCACTGGCCCACGTCCACCGGCAATGCGGTCACGCGCTGGCCGCTGATCTCCACGCCCAGCTGCATTTCTTCGTAGGCGGTGACCGGCCCGGAGACCAGCACCGTGCGCGCCATGGTCTGCTGCTGCGCCGGTGCCAGCGATACCGGCAGTGCCGAACTGGCGGCCGTTGCATCGGCGGTGGCCTTGTCGTCCTTGCCGCCGCACGCGGTAAGCAGCGCGGCAACCAGGATCAGGGAGAAACGTCGGAAGTGGGTTGCACGCATCGAGAGGCTTTCCGGGTCGGAACAGCGGGGAAATTGAGAGGACGGAATCAGGCGTCGTGGGACAGGCGCAGTGCGATGCCATCCAGCATCAGGCCCAGCCCCTGTTCGAAGCGCGTGTCGAAATCGACCTCGCTCCACACATCACGGGCAAGCCAGCAATGCGGAAAACGTTGCTCGGCCAGCGCCATGAACGCCTCGCCCAGCGCCTCCATGCTGCCGTCGCCAGGCCACGACTGTTCTTCGATGACAAAGCCCATCGTGTAATACACCAGGTCCATCGAGGTGGTCGCGGCAAAGCGCGCCGGCGCACCGGCGCCGACCAGGGCGGCGATGCTGGCCTCGCCCACCCGCAGCACGTTCTCGGTGGCCAGGAAAGTGCCGGCGTAGACACGCGCACCATCGCGCCGCGCCTTGAACGCCCGCCGGAACTCGCGCGCGATCTGCAGCAGGCTGTCCCGCCACGGCTGACCGGCCGGCATCTCACGGGCGACGTCGCCGATCATGGCGTCGGCCATGGCATCGATCAGCGCCTGCTTGCTCTTGAAGTGCCAGTACAGCGAAGGCGCGCGGATGCCCAGCGAACAGGCCACCTTGCGCAGGGTAATGCCCTCCAGGCCGGCCTCGTCGAGGATCCGGAAGGCCGCCTCGACGATGTTTTCGCGCGCGATCGGTTGACGCACTGTCGGACCTGCCTAACGGTGTTAGGGGGCGAATCTAACAGCGTTAGGGATAGGGGCGCAAGATCCATCCGCGCTCAAGATCCCTTTCCCACGGCCGCTACTCCCTGCCAGACGGCGCATGAGGCGCCTGGACCGACACGGAGATCCCCATGACCCCTCGCCTCGCGCTGCTCGCGCTTTGGTTGGCGCCCGCACTCCCGGCCCTGGCCGAGGATGCCCCCACCCCTGCGGTGACCACGCCCAACCTCCAGCAACCGCCGCGCATCCGCCTGTTCGGCAGCAATCTGGTGAACCTGTCGCTGTATACCGCCGCCATCGGCACCTCGGACAAGGGCGAGCTGGTCAGGGTGGAAGGCAAGTCGGCCCACAGCATCACCCCGGTGGGCGCGCTGTTCTCCATGGCCCGCAAGAACGAGAACGTGGCCATCGGCATGCCCGCCTCGTTCGCCACGCGCACCTTGAACGAGAACACCGGCTTCGGTGCCAAGCCGTTCTACCGCGAGGTGGCGCTGGTACCGGGCCAACGGATCTCGGTCACGGCCAACTTCCAGGGCTACAACCGCCGCTGCGTTCCCGTCGCGGCGAGCGCCGGGCAATCGCGCGATGCGCTGCGCTTCGCGCCGGGCCCGTCGCTGTCCTTCACCGCCGAGCCGGGCACCGACTACGAAGTCTCCTTCGGCACCGACGGCCAGGGCTGCGGCATCACCGCGCGGCAACTGCTGGCAGACGGCGGTTCCACCCCGCTGCGCAGCGAACGCCAGCGGCAGCGCTCGCCGCAGACCGGCAAGGTCGAGGGCGCGCACCTCTACACGTTCCTGTTTCGGCCCGGCAGCGTGTATTACCGGGTGACCGGCGAGTCGGCCAATCTGGAACTCCAGGCCGACGACGACGCGAACGCCGACGCGTTCGAAACCGCCATGCGTGAGATTGCCGCACGCCCGGGCACGCAGCTGTGCATCGTCGCCCCCGGCTTCGACTACAAGAGCCCGCTGATCGACCGGCTCAACCGCGTCGTGGACGAACAGAGCAAGGACTTCCCGGCGATCGTGGAACCGATCGACAGCATGCGCACCGTGCAGCAGACCGAGGACCACGTGCCGACCACGTTCATGGCCGCGGTGGAGTACTGCCAGGTGGCCGCGCTGGTGGCATTCCCGGGCAAGGTGCCGGAAGCGTCCGCCGGCCGCTGAGGACGCCTGGACTGGGGCATGGCTGGCAGCGCGGATTGCGCATGGAAATGGGTCTTACACCGTGGTGGGTTTGGTCGAACATCGGCGTCACGCCATTCTCGGCCCTTGCCGCGTCTGCTCCTCCTGCTGCTGGTCCTGGGTCTGCGCTTGCGCCACTTCCTGCACACGATCCTGTTGCTGCGACGCCCGGCTCTGGTTGGCCGCCGCATACTGCTGCTCGGGCGCGGCCGCCAACGCCTCCTGCGTCGGCATATGCGCCCGGTTTGCCGCCGGGTCCGGCGACGCACCTGGCCCGGAACGCATCACGAACAGGGTGCTGCCGGCGGTGCGTGTTTCGGTCGCTTCACTCAACGCCATGTCGACCCTGTCGCCGGGCTCGAACCCGGCTTCGGCCGCAATCCGGTAAGCGCTCGCCAGCAGGCGATCACTGCTGCTGTCCCACGGCTTGTTGTGCCTTTCATCCAGCCTGACCACAGAGGAGCGCAACTGCTCCACCAAGCCGGCGTCTTCCGGGCGCGGGGCCATGCCGTGGCGGCGATCAACGTCAACCTTGTCCTGCGTGGCAGGCGCAGTGCCGTGCGGCACAGGTGCGCTCGGTGCGGGCGCAGGCGTACCGGGGACAGTGGGCATCACGTTGGCCGGTGGCTGCGCCTGCTGAGCAGCTGCGCGGCGGGCCTGTGCCTGTGCAATCTCTTCCTGGGTGGTTACGGATTTGATCTCCATCGGCTCGTCATCCTTGCCGGCCAGGGCAACCAACGAACCATCCTTCTCCACCTGCAGGTAGTACGGCATGCGCTCGAGCATGTCGCGTGCGTGGTCCTGGGTCACCGCGTCCACGGCGGCGTCAATCTCTTCGGGCGTGCGGGCAATGCCGGCGGCCCGGTAGCCCGACATCACCTGGCCGCGCAGGCCCAACTCGGTGGGGGTGGGATTGTCGCGGGCAATCTGGGCCATGGTGAAGAGGTCTTGCACGCCCGCCTCCTGGCTCTGGCGAGTGCGGTTCAGCTCTTCCTGCAGGTTTCCTTCAGCGGTGTTGGTGCCGTAGAGCGTGCCGGGGGTTGTCCACTGGCCATCGCCGCCCAGCGTGTAGGGGTGGCCGTCCGAGGCCATCAACGGCAGCGGCTGGGTCTGGGCGTTGGTGATCACCTCCGGTATGGGTTCAATGTTGGCGAAGTCGCGCCAGCCGTATTGCTCATACGCTACCTGGTAGCGGGCGGTGAGTGCTTCGGGCGTGTTGGCGGCGTTCTGGGCAGTGATGCGCAGTGAGTCCACCTCCAGCTGCACCGACTGTTCCGGGCTTACCGCCACCGTGCGGTCGACCGGAATGCGCCCATCAATCACCTCATGGATGGAGAGATGCCATTCGCCATTCTGCGGGTTGCGCACGTAGTGCCGGCTGGTTTCAAACGGCTCCGGCGGCGGGGTACGTCCCCCACTGGCATCGATGCGGAATGGATCTCTTGGCGCGGGCAGGTTGGCCAGGCCCAGCGAATAGGCATCGTTGGCCGATTTGTAGTTCAGCTCGTCCACCAGCCGCCCGCCGGCGACCATCCGCGATTCGCGGAAGCCACCTTCGGGCGTGGGCGCAATCACCGTGCGGGCCCAAGGGCTATCGGGCTTTTCCGGGTCACGGCTCCATTCGTTGCCACTGCGGTCCACCTGGGTGTAGACGGTCTTCTTGTCTTCCTGCTGCGCCCAGTGCTCCCCTGCGAACCCACCGACCACGCCGCCCACCAGGCCGGTTACCAGGGCACCTGGGCCGGTCTCCGAGCCGGCAATCAACCCGTACACAAAGCCCGCGCCGACGCCACCGGCAATGCCGCCGGTGGTACGTCCCACGAAGTGGGTGGTAGCCGAGTCCGCGCCCGCCTGGTTGCCCTGCGAGCGCAACTCGGCCACGCGGTGGCCGGTCACCGCAAAGTCCACCGCCAACGCAGCCACCCCGGCAGCGGTGAGCATGCCGGCACCACCGAGGCGTCCGCGCGCGGCCACGGCTGCCGCCTCGCTGGCTGCGCCTTCGGTTGCACCGGCCCTGCCTGCATTGCCGGCCAGATCCGATGCGCTGGTGCTGGGTCTTCCCACATGACCGGCCACGTCCGACGCGCTGGCACCAGGGCCGGGGTTGAGCGCAGGTCGCGTGACGGTCAGCGGTTTTTCAAGATTGAAGGCGTTGCGAACGTTCGCCGCGGTGTGCTCTGCGAGCGGCAGACGGCCTGCCTGGTTGGCTTCTTCAATCGCGTTGCCAAGCGATGCACGACCGCCCCAGCGTGGGCTGAGCGCGGAAGCATTGGGCTTTTCAATCGCCTCCAGCGCCAGAGTGACGTTGGCTTCGGACTGGGTGACAGCGCGCCAGCGCAGTTCGTCCGGCCGCATGGCCTTGAATTCGTTGATCTGTTCGGTGTGCGCGCGCTGGTATCCATCAACATCACCGAAGAACCTTCGGACCTTGGCGTTGGCCACATCCGTCGACATGCCCTCTGGCGCGTTGGTGACCAGGTCACCGTTCACCAGGCCGGCCCGCAGGGTATGGTCGAGGTTCGCTACGCGAGCACCCATGCGCTCGGCGGCCGCGGCCTGTTGTTGGGGTGTTCCCAGTTCACCCAGCGTGGCCTTGCCGTCGGGGGTGTTTTCCAGGTCCCTGAGCAAGGTGGCCAGTTCGTCCGAGTAGCCGGCCAGCGGACCGCCCCCATGAGGCGAAATACCCATCTTTGCAGCCAATGCGCGGTCGACTGGCAAATTGAGGATATTGCCTTCACCGTGCAGGTCGAAGAGGCCGCGTTTGGCCAGCTCCTGAAGCAGCCGGCTCTCCTTGAACGCGGCCTGCTCGACGATGTGGTGTCCACGGAAAACCGGTGTATCCGGCATCGGTCAACTCCCGCTCAGAAGTCCATTTCAGGGATGGATGTCTTACAGCGCTGAAGCGTCCCGCAGTCGTACACCGTCCAACGTCGCGCGGCTGAGGGCGTCGAACATCGTCCGATCACAAATGGGGGCGAACCCGCTGTTGGGCTGGCGGAAAATGTGTGCGCCGCCTACAACCCCTTTCTTGAACACCAGCGAAGCACCCCCGGCAATGCTGTAGAACTGCACGTCCTGGTCGGTGATGAAGTCGTGCTCCAGCGTGACCTTCACCCGGGATGCCGGGGCATCAAGCGCATCGAGTTCGCGAATCACATCGCACAGGTAGTACTGCGGCCCGGGAGTGCCATCGGCCAACGTGAAGTCACACGCAGCGAACGCAAAGCCTTGCCGGTCCACTGCATCGAAGACGTCTTTCAAGGCCTGCGAAACAATCCAGATGCTGGCGTACACCTCGAAATCGCGCGGCAGTCCGCCTTCGGCCGGCACATGCACCAGATGAGGGCGTTCGGGGTACTGGGCAGGATCGCCGTTGGGACGATCGACCGTGCGCATACCTGGCCGGCACAGTACCGTTTCGTTGGCAAACTGCAGGCCGTGCCCGATGCCGTCATTCCAGCGACTGGGTTCCAGAAAGTAAAACTCGCCCTGGTGGGAATCGGTGTCAACCGAAACGGGAATGGCAGTCTGTTCGCTCATGGGCTTCCATCATGGATGCGGGGTAGAACAGTAAACCGGGGCAGGCGGATCGTAACGTGGGCGGACACTGCGAACAAGATTGGTGCGCAGCTTGGCATACCCACGCGAGGCTACGTCACCTGTTCCGGGCGCCTCGTGCGGAAATGCGGGAGGTGGCAACGCGGACGCCGGCTGGTCTTCAGTGTGTTGCGTCGACCGGTTGAACCCAAGGCCGATAGCAGACCATCGGTCCGCCATGGCAACCTTCAAGAGACCGAAGACGCTTGGGAAGGCCTGGCGTCGTGAGACAAGGCGAAGATGAACTCGGTTATTGCCAATGAAGTGATCTGGGGGCAGCGTCCCGATGAGGATGCGTTCATGATCAACATCCAGATTGGTACGCCATATCAGGTCGGGGATGATCCTATGGAGTGGGCTTGTCCGGTGGCGGTACTGCCACTTTATAAGAAGCTCCACGACGCCCATGGGGTCAGCTCGCTTCATGCCCTATGCCTTGCCTCCTCGTTGGCACTTGATGTGCTTCAAGGTTTCAAAGAGAAGGGCGGCGTCCTGTTCTATTCGCCCGGCGAGGACGTCCCACTCGAATCCTATGCGTTCGGAATTGCGATGAAGCAGGTTAGCCGCTGATGGGTGTTTGAAACTGCAGCCGCATAGCTGTTTGGCCAGTGCCAAAGAATGATTCCTCGTGGCTGCAAGCGGACGCGTGCATCTCGATAAGGCTGTCCGCTTCATGTGTCCGCTTCCGGCCAAAAGCAGACCCCTAAGTCCTCCATCTCTGGGCGCACATCATGCTTCACGCTGATGCAAACTCCAGGAGTTGCAGTGAGGATGCATAGGAGAAGCTAGCCGTCAGCCGCATTCCGGCACTTTGCCTGAGCCGACTTAGTAGAAGTCGGCCATTCCCCGTGTATACGCCTGGTACGCACCTTCGATCTCTTTAGCCCCGACGCGGGGCGTTGCCTCCGACAGAAGCCAGTGTCGGATTACAGGATCGAGCAAATCGTCTTCATTGTTCACCGGCGCTCCGAACAGTGATTCGAAGAACTGCGTGTTACAGGCCCACCCTCCAGACGGGGATCAACCTCTTCCTGATACGTTTGGTGCAATGGTCGCGAGCTTGCATTGGCCCTCGCCTCTGCTTAGAGCACGGCTGCGCTGACGCGTGCCATCGCTCGGTGCGGTTTAGGGATTTTTTGTACAGACCTCGGCTATGACTGCGACGGCCAAGTTCCCTGAACGCGCGCTTCATTCATATACCGCTCAGTTCAATATTCAGGGTCGATTAGATCGCGTAACGGATAATTCACACCTGTCGACCGTCCTTCTCTCCCCTCCCCGGAGGGGCGGTCGACGAAACCAAAATAATTAAAGGTGTGTCCCGATATGAAGACTTCTTTGCTTGCCCTAGGTCTGCTTGCTGCCCTGCCGTTCGCTGCTTCGGCAACCGATGGCCTGTCGTACAACTATGTCGAAGGCGGCTACGTGAACACCGACGCCAAGGGTGGCGACGCCGACGGTTGGGCGGTGAAGGGCTCGGTCGCCRTGGCGCCGAACTTCCATGTCTTTGGCGACTACAACGTGCAGGAAACCAAGCGCGGCAGCAATGACGTGGACCAGTGGAAGGTGGGTGTCGGCTACAACTACGGCATCGCCCCGACCACCGACCTGGTGGCGCGCGTGGCCTACCAGAAGTTCGATCCGAAGCACGGCCTGGACTTCAACGGCTACTCGACCGAAGTGGGCGTGCGCAGCGCGTTCACCCCGAACATCGAAGGCTACGTGATGGCCGGTTACGAGGATTACAGCAAGAAGCACGGCATCAACCCGGACGGCGAGTTCTACGGCCGCGTTGGCGCCCAGGCCAAGTTCAACCAGAACTGGGGCTTGGCTGGCGAAGTGAAGCTGGCCAAGGGCGGCGACAAGGAATGGTTCGTCGGTCCGCGCTTCACCTGGTAATACCGGAACACCGCGGTACGTTGTTGGATGGCGCGGTCTCTCTCCCCTGCGCCATGAAGCCCGGTTTACGCCGGGCTTCACTTATGCAAGGCCGCCGTGTTTTTTGCGGACGGCAGCCGACCATCGGTCGGCTCTACCCCCTATGGCGACACCCTCGTCGGTACGCCACGCAGAAACCCGGCCTTGTGCCGGGTTTTTGCGTTTCCGGGGTGGGCCCACCTACAAAAACCCCGGCACTGGGCCGGGGTCTTCGTGGATCATTTGAACAGCGTGTCCGGATATTCCGGCTTCTGCTCGCGTGCCAACAAGGCACGCAATCCCTCTTCCGGCGTCTGCTCGCCGTGCAGTACCGCCCGCACCCGATCGGAGATCGGCAGGTCGATGCCGTGGCGGCGGGCCTGGCGCATGACCTCGTCGGCGGTCTGCACCGACTCGACCACCTGGCCGATTTCGCGCACCGCATCCTGCAGCGATTGGCCGCGTCCCAGCGCCAGGCCGAGGCGACGGTTACGCGACAGATCGCCGGTGCAGGTCAGCACCAGATCGCCCAGCCCGGCCAGGCCCATCAGGGTCTCGGGCTTGGCCCCGATCGCCGCGGCCAGGCGCAGCATCTCGTTGAGGCCGCGGGTAATCAGGCCGGCACGGGCGTTGAGGCCCAGTTGCATGCCATCGGCGACGCCGGTGGCCACGGCCAGCACGTTCTTCATCGCACCGCCCAGCTCGGCGCCGACCATGTCGTCACCGGTATAGGCGCGGAACGCCGGGCCGTGCATCGCGTCGGCCACCTGCTGGGCGAACTCCGGCGCGTCACCGTGCACGGTGATCGCGGTTGGCAGGCCCAGGGTGACTTCCTTGGCGAAGGAGGGACCGGTGACCACGGCCAGCGGCACGTCCGGTCCGAGGACCTCGCGCGCCACTTCATGCAGGAAACGGCCCGAACCGGGCTCGAAGCCCTTGGTCGCCCAGGCCACGCCGGCATCGGCCGGACGCAATGGTGCCAGCGCGCGCACGGTTTCACCGAAGGCGTGCGACGGCACCACCACCAGGATCCAGGTCGCGTCGCTGACCGCAGCGGCCAGGTCGGTGGTGGCGCGCAGCGAGGCCGGCAAGGGAATGCCCGGGAGGTAACGGGTGTTCTCGTGACGCTGGTCGATGGCCTCGACCATGGCCGCGTCGCGCCCCCACAGCACGGTCTGATGACCGTGCCGGGCGAGCAGACTGGCCAGCGCCGTGCCCCAGGAGCCGGCGCCGAGAACCGCGATCTTGTCTGCGTTGGTGCTCATCGATACGACAGCAGCGCCGATCAGGCGTTGCCGGCCGGCTCGGAGTCGGCCAGCGAGGTTTCACCCTGCTCCTGGCGCTGACGCAGGGTTTCCGAGTACAGGCCTTCGAAGTTGATCGGCTGCAGGAAGAACGGCGGGAAGCCGCCGGCCTGGATCAGCTCGCTGATCAGCGAACGCACGTACGGGAACAGGATGTTCGGGCACTGGGTGCCGAGCAGCACGTCGATCGACTGCGGGTCCAGGCCGACCAGGCCGAACACGCCGGCCTGCTGCACTTCGGCCACATAGGCGGTCTTGTCGCCGGCCTTGCAGGTCAGGGTCACGGCCAGCACGACTTCAAAGGCGTTCTCGCCCAGACGCTGCACGCGCTGGTTGAGGTTGAGCTGCAGTTCCGGCTGCACGGCATCGTTGAACACGGCCGGCGCGTTGGGCGACTCGAAGGAAACGTCCTTGACGTAGATCTTCTCGACGGTGAACGCGGGGCCGGTGGCGGCATCGGCCGGCGCAACGGCGCCGTTGGTGGTCTCTTCGGACATTTCCTGTAGCTCCAAGAATGAATGCAATAAGAATGGATTGTTACATGCCCTGCGATGGGGGCGTGTGGCGCCGCGCACAAGGCGAGCGGCGCAATCCGGCAGAAATCAGTTGCGGCCCTTGACCAGCGGCAGCTCGGCCTGCTGCCAGGCGGGGATGCCACCGTCGAGCACGTTGACCTGTTCGAACCCGGCTTTCTTCAGCGCCTTGGCCGCGGTTTCCGAGGCGGTGCCCGTGCGGCACACCAGCACGACCGGGCTCTGCTTGGCGTTGACCACCAGCTTGTGCTCCGGACCGAACTGGGCAGGCTGCACGTTGCGGCTGCCGGCGATGTGGCCCTTCTCGAAATCGCTGCTGGAAGACAGATCGACCACGACGGCGCCACCAGCATTGATCAGGTGGGTCAGCTCGGCGGGCTTGAGCGATTTGAAGCCGCGGAACAGGCGGCGGACTTCAGTGACGATGATGGCCACGGTCAGGCCGACCAGGGCCATCGACAACATCGGGTTTCGGCCGGCAAATGCCAGCAACTCTTCGTAATTCACTAAGATCACGGGTCGATAAGCGGGCGCCGATTGTCGCACATGCGGGCGAATCGGCGTCCAGCCCCCACCGGGGCGGGGTTCAGCGGTCCTGGTCCTGCCAGAGGTCGGGCAGGCCGTTGGCCTGCAGCCAGCGCTTGCCCTCGGCATCCCAGCGCCAGATTTCCTTGACCCGCACCGCGCGCTCGGACTGGGTGTTGAGGTTGATCACCCGGGCTTCGGCGTTGCGGCCGACCCGGCCATCGGGCAGCGGCAGGTTGTCGCCGGCGCGATAGCTGGAGATCTTCACCTGCTCGAAGCGGCGCAGTTCCAGGTCGGTCAGCGGGTGCAGCTTGGCGTATTCGGGATCCAGGTACGGCAGCGCGTCCTCGACCGTGCCCCAGCGCAGGGTGGAGTCGTACTTGACCTGGGTTTCTTCCAGTTCCTTGCGCTGCTTCTTGGTGGTTTTCTGCTCGGCCGCCAGCACGGTCACGCTGGTCAGCGCGAACAAGGCCAGCAGCAGAATCTGAAAGGTACGACGCATGCGAATTCCCCAATCGGCAAGGCGCCCATCCTACCGCCTTGCGAAGGCCACGAAACGACCGGTCAGTTCAGCCGCCGGCTTGCCGCCGCTGCCGGGCTGGCGGGCGACCAGGCCGATGCGGGCCTTGCCGCGCTGGGCGAAGGTAGCCAGAAAGCCCTCCCAATCGGCCTCGTCGGCAGCCTGCGCCTGCGCGTGCAGGTCCTCGTAGACCGGCGCCAGATAGCGCACATGGCTGTCGGCCACGTACACGTCCGCATCGAACCCGGCCAGGCGCAGCCGCAGGGTCACCAGCGCCCAGCCGGACAGGGTCAGCGCCGAGGACAGGCTGCCGCCGAACGCGTTGCCCTTGTCGTTGACGTTGGCCGCCAGCGGCGCGCGCAGGTCGAGCAGGCCATCGGCATAGGATTCAACGCGGATCTGCATGGCCGCCACCGGCGGCATGCGGTCCAGGACATGCTGCAGGTCGGCCAGCTGCACGGACAGGGATTCAGGAATGGACATCGACACGACAACGCTACGCCAAAGGGCTCGCATAATGCCCGCAATGAACCGTGATGCACATGTGCCGGAATGGACCCTGATTTCGCTGCGCCCGCGCGGCCAGCACGCGCCGTTGCGGCGGGCTGCGCAGGCGGCGGGCGCACGCGTGGTGGCGTTGTCGCCGTGGGCGCTGCAGGTCCGTGACGATGGGGCCAGCCGCGCACAGCTGGCGCGCGCGCTGAATGCGCAGCGGGTGGTGTTCAGCAGCCCGGCGGCCGTGCAC